>JBLGCL010000060.1:0-14674 GCA_047617305.1 Natronomonas sp. | reverse complement strand
GCGAGCCAGGGGCAAAAGCGGGCCGGTGTCGCGCTCTCGCCGGCGAGCCGTCGCGCCCAGCCTTTTCAGTTCGGGTGGTGTAGGGAGGGACGATGACCACCGCACGTTCGGATGGCGTCGACCTCCACTACGAGACCGCCGGCGACGGGCCGACCCTGGCCTTCGTCGGGGACGTGGGCTTCGGCGCCTGGCAGTGGGCCTGGCAGGTCGACGCGCTTGCAGGGCCGTTCGAGGTACTCGTCTACGACTATCGCGGGACCGGCCGGTCGGACGCCCCCGAAGGGCCGTACGATGTCGCGACCCTCGTCAGCGACCTGGAGGCGGTTCTCTCCGCGGCCGGCGTCGAGAACGCCCACCTGGTCGGCCTCGGCCTCGGCGGGATCGTCGCGCTCGAATACGCTCGGGACCACGCCCGGGCCGAGAGGCTGACCCTGCTCGGGACCGCCGCAGACGCCGACGGCGTCGATCCGATGGCGCTGTACGCACCGCGAGACGATCCCGACGCTCTCAGGGAGACGACCGAACGGGCGCTCTCCGGTGACTTCGTCGAGCAGTTCCCCGAGGCCGTCGAGGACGTCGCGACCTGGCGGGCCGACGACGACGCGGATCGGGATGGATGGGCCGCCCAGGGGGCCGCCGTCGAGGGATACGAGGGGGACGACCTCTACGAGATCACGACGCCGACGCTCGTCGTCCACGGGACCCGCGACGGGGTCTGGCCGCCGGATCGAGGACGGACGCTGGCGGACGCCCTTCCGCGGGGCGAGTTCGAGGCCGTCGATGGCGCCGGCCACCTCGTCCAGATCGAGGCCAGCGAGGCGATCAACGACCTCCTGTTCGCCAGTGCGGAGGAGAAAGGCGCGTTGTAGCCTCCCGGGCGCCAGTTCGGCCGACGGGCCGACCGGATCAATGTCCCCCGAACCGTGGCCAGCCGTAACCGTCATAGGAGGGACTCGCTTAGCCGCCATCGATGGAAACGCTCCGAATCGCCGTGCTGAACGCGGCCATCCACGACGACGACGGCCACACGCGCCGGAACTTCCGGCGGGAACTGGCCGCCGAGACGGTCGAATTCGACGTCGACGAGGGGGAGATTCCGGACGGCTTCGATTTCGACGCCGTCGTCGTCACCGGGTCCGCCGCCTCGGTTTACTGGGACGAGGACTGGATCGACGACACCCGCGAGTACGTCCGCGAGGCGATCGACCGCGACCGACCCGTCCTCGGCGTCTGCTGGGGCCACCAGTTGCTCGGCGACGTCCTCGGCGGCACCGTCGAGGACATGGGCGGGTTCGAGATCGGGTACCGGGAGGTCAGCCGGGCAGGCGACTCGCGCCTGTTCGACGGCCTCGACGACCCCTTCGTCGCCTTCACGACTCACGGCGACGCGGTCACCGACCTCCCGCCGGGGGCCGAACCGATCGCCGAGACCGACGTCGCCAACTACGGGTTCCGCGCCGGCCACGCGTTCGGCGTCCAGTTCCACCCGGAATACGACGCCGAAACCGCTCGGGCCGTCACCGAGGGCAAGGAGTTCCTCGACGACGACCGGATCGACGCCGTGCTCGTCGAGATCACGGACGAGAACGTGGCGGCCGCCGCCGAGAGCAAACGGTTGTTCGACAACTTCGTCGAGTACGTTCGCAGCGTGCGTGCCGGTCGACCAGCCGCGGAGTAGTCCATCGCCATCCCTCGATCAGCGGGAACGGCCGCCAGCCGCCGTCCGACGGGATATGGGAGCACTTTTCACGAGTCCGGCCCCACGTATTGCCATGCTCGACTACATGGAGATCGAGGCGGACCTCGATCAGGAAGAGCGGCTGATTCTCGACACGGCGCGGGAGTTCGTCCAGGAGGAAGTCAAACCGAACATCGCGGACTGGTACCAGGACGACCACTTCCCGATCGAACTCGTCCCCGAGATGGGCGAACTCGGGTTCTACGGCGCGAACATGGACGGCTATGGCCTGCCCAACATCTCCGAGAAAGCCTACGGTCTCCTCAACCAGGAACTCGAGGCCGGCGACTCGGGCATCCGGTCGTTCTCGTCCGTCCAGGGCGGCCTCGTCATGTACCCGATCCACCGGTGGGGCAGCGAGGAACAGAAGGAGGAGTGGATCCCCAAACTCGCGTCCGGCGAGGAGATCGGCTGCTTCGGGCTCACTGAGCCCGAGCACGGTTCCGATCCCGGAGGAATGGAAACCACCGCCGAACCCGACGGCGACGACTACATTCTCGACGGCTCCAAGACCTGGATCACCAACGCCCCGATCTCCGACGTGGCGATCGTCTGGGCCCGCGACGTCGGCGACGAGGACCGCCCGGTCCGTGGCTTCATCGTCGAGACCGACCGCGACGGCGTCTCGACCAACAAGCAGGGCGACAAGCTCTCGATGCGCGCCTCCTCGACGGGCGAGATCGGCCTCACCAACGCCCGGATCCCCAAGGAGAACATGCTGCCCGAGGCGAAAGGCCTGCAAGCACCGCTGTCCTGCCTGAGCCAGGCCCGCTACACCATCGCGTGGGGAGCGGTCGGCGTCGCCCGCGACTGCTTCGAGACCGCCCGCGACTACGCCCTCGAACGCGAGCAGTTCGACAAGCCCATCGCGGGCTTCCAGCTCCAGCAGGAGAAACTCGCCGAGATGGCCACCCAGATCACCACCTCGCAACTGCTGGTCCACCGCCTCGCGGAACTCAAGGAGCGCGGCGACGTCACGGCCGCCCAGATCTCGATGGCCAAGCGCAACAACGTCCGCATGGCCCGCGAGCAGGCCAAGGTCGCCCGCGAGATGCTCGGCGGCAACGGCGTCACCGCCGACTACTCGCCGATGCGCCACATGGCCAACATCGAGTCGGTCTACACCTACGAGGGGACCCACGACATCCACTCGCTGATCGTCGGCGAGGAGCTGACCGACATCCCCGCCTACCGGTAACGCCGTCGGTTTCCCGTCACAAGGTTTTTCTCCGGGGGAATCGAGTATCGAACGTCGTCCTTTCTCTAGGCCGTAGCTGCGGAACTCCCCCGCTCTACGGCCGGTCGTCGCCCGTCACGCGACGGTGACAACGATGGACGACACCCTCCACGAAACGCTCGCACGGCACGCTGACGACCCCGCGGTCGTCCGCGAACTGCACGACGTCCCGCCACACCGGGTCTACGAGGTGCGCCTCGACGGGGACCGGGCGGTCTTGAAGTTCGCCGACGGGCCGCGGGCCGATCCCGCGACCGAAGCTCGCGTGACGGAGTACGTCGAGGAACACACGTCGATGCCGGTCCCCGAAATCCGGACCGTCGGCGACGACTACTACCTCGCGGAGTGGTGTGACGGGCTTCCGGGGGACGATCCGGACGTCACTGAAAACGACGTCCGGGCCCTGGGCCGGACGATGGCGACGTTGCACGAAGAAACCGGGTTCGACGCCCCGGGGCGGCCCAGGGCCGACGGCGACCGCCTCGCCGTCGACGCCCGCGAGTCCTGGCACGCGGTCGTTCGGGACCACCTCCGGGACCTCCGGGGACCGCTCGCGGACGCCGGTCGGGCGGGAATCGTCGACTTCGTCCTGGAATTCCTCGCCGACCACCCGGACCTCCTCCGCGACGCCGACGACGTGACCCGGGTGATCGACTTCGAGCACGCCATCGTCGGCCCGCCAGAGTACGATTACTGGCGAACCGTCCTCCCGCTCGAATCCAACGAGGGGGAGTGGTCCCTGCGGGCCTTCCGCGAGGGATACGATGCCGTCAGACCGCTACCTACGGGACTCGTCCGGCGTCGCCTCCTGTACACGAGTCTCATCACCGTGAGTTACCTGGAGTCACTGTACGTCCAGGATCAACACGACGACCGCGAGACCGAGCGGAAAGCCGACTGGATGTGCGAGTACGTCGACGATCGGCTCGCGGAACTCGACGAGCGGTTGGGAGAGACATCGGCCGGTAACTGACCGTCGACCCCCACTGAACCAATTTCGGGGGGAAGGATGGGCAAGGAGTATTGTCGTCGCGATCCACAACCCATAGAAGCTTCGACCTCCTCCGTCAGGACATGAACCGGCGCACCGGCGACCTGCTTGTCGGGGCCATCGCGGTCGTGCTGGCGTTCGTCGGCGGGATCCTCACCGGGCAGGCGTACGAGCGTCGGCAGTCGGTCGATTCGACGATGGGTTCGATGATGGACGGATCGACCGGCACCATGCACGGCACCGACCCGATCGCCTACGTCGTCGGGACGCTCGTCGCCGTCGGCCTCGTCGTCGGCGTTTACCTCGCGGTCCGGGAATCCCGAACGACGGCGGCTCCACCGCCAGAGGGCGGACGTTCGACGAGGAGGGTCGCTAGGCCAACCGACAGCGACGAGGCAGCCGGACCCGGCGGCAAAGTCGGTACCGAGGGCGCGTCCAGTACCGAGCGCACGATCGGTACCGACGAGGCAGGTCCGACCGATTCGGCCGCTGATCGGGGTCCGAGTAGCGGCTCTGCCGTCGAAACCACGGATCGCGTTCTCGACGTCCTCCCTGAGGACGAACGCCGGATCCTCGAACCGGTGCTTGAGTCGCCGGGCATCACGCAGATCGCCCTCCGGGACCGATCGGAGTTCTCGAAGAGCAAAGTGAGCCAAACCGTCACGGACCTCGAGAAACGGGGGCTCCTCTACCGGGAGAAGCAGGGCCGGACGTTTCGTATCTATCCGGCCGACGACCTGGGGAACGACACCGAACGCGTCCCCGACGCCTGAAACGACCGCACGAACGGCGGACGAACGGTCCCGGACGTCAGAAACGATGAGAACCGTTTAGAGACGTTCTCGAACGGTTAGGCACGACCGTTCATACCCTGTGGGATAACCCCGACCCGTCCATAGGAACACCTGGAGATCACACAATGACGACTATCGACGGACGCTGGATATTGCTGGCGGCCCTCCTCGGCGCACTCGCATTGCTCGTCCCGGCCGTCACCGCGGGCGGGATCGGAACCATCTCGGACGCACCCGTGCTCGCGAACGAGTCGAACGGTTCGACATCGCACTGGGCCGACGCACACCACGCCGCCCACCACGACGGGGACGACTGGGAGGACCACGACCAGTACCACCCCCACAACGCAACGGACGGTTCCTATCATGGCGAGTACGGACCCCACCACGCCTGGAACGGCACCGACCACGACGAGTACGGTTCGCATCACAACTGGAACGCGACCGGAGACGACACCGAACGTGGAACCGCCACGTCGGGCGGAAGCGGTTGGGGCCACGGGAACGGACACGGCTGCTGATCCATCACGACACGACCACGACAACCAATGAACACACTACCGCGGACAGGTCGACGAATCGGACTGCGTAGCATCGCGATCGGACTGCCCCTCTTGGTCGGAGCGACCGGGACCGCAGCCGCCAGCGGAAGTGACGGGATCACCGGCACCATCGGGTGCTGGGGAGCGGGGACGGGCGGCAGCTGGGGGATGGCCGGCGGTGGCGGCTGGGGAATGGGCAGCGGCCTCTTCGGCGGCGGCATGTTCCTCTGGCCGCTCCTCCTCGTCGGGCTGATTGCCGTCCTGGTGTACGCACTGAACGATCGCGGGAAGCCCACGAACGGCCGGCGGAGCGGCCGCGATACGGATCGGGCCATGGCGGAACTCCGCGAGCGATACGCCCGCGGGGAACTCTCGGACGAGGAGTTCGAGCAACGCCGCCGAACTCTCGAACGACGATGATGATATCCGGACACTCCGATCGGAACGCCGAATCGACTGACGCTCCTTTGGATTCTGAACGGAAATGGGGTTAAATCACAAGACCATAGGATCGGACGTGACTGCGATCCCCCGCTTCGGACGGGAGACACGCGGAAACCGTACGACGAAGCGACGGTCCGGACTCGCACGGCGGCGTCGTGCGAGCGCGACCGACAGCGGACGCGACCACGCGACGCGATCGGACAAAACACACCGATGAAACCACGAGACACTGTCGACAGACGACGGTTCCTCACGCGGCTCGGCGCCGGCGCGCTCGCGGGTGCCGGGATCGCGGGAACCGCGACGGCACAGGACTCCCCGGTCGTGCGGATGGGGAACAACTACTTCGACCCGATCGGTTTGCACGTCGGTCCCGGGACCACGGTCCGGTTCGAGATCGCGGCGGGCGCCCACTCGGCGACGGCCTACGACGATCGGATCCCGGCGGGTGCGACCGCGTTCGACAGCGGCGTCATCTCGAGCGGCGGGTTCGAACACACCTTCGAGACGCCCGGGACCTACGATTACTACTGTATCCCGCATCGGACGGGCGGGATGGTCGGTCGAATCGTGGTTGGAGAGCCCGGCGGGCCGGCCGAAGCCGGAGCGATTCCGGACGGGCGCGTGCCCGACAGCGACGAAATCGTTTCGGCGGGCAGGGTGGCCTACGGCACGTTTTCCGGCGAGGGCGACGGCGGGAGTGGGTCGGTGGAGCCGGGGATGGGCCCCGGAATGATGCACGGCCGAAGTCGCGGCTGGAATTCCCTGCCGTTCGTCGGCGCCACGATCGGGACGCTCGGCATCGCCGGCGGGGTGCTTTACTGGGTCCTTAGCGGCGGTTCCGGCGGTGCCGGACGTTCGTCACGGGGACGGATCGACGGCTCGGCGATGGCGATCCTCCGGGAGCGATACGGACGCGGCGAGATCGACGAGGCGGAGTATCGACGACGGCGCGAGCGGCTGGAACGCCGCGACTAGTGTTCGGTCACCCGTGGACCGAGGGGTTCGGGAGCACCCGAATGTAGCGTGCTTCGTGAGCATACCTAAAACATGTTATCAATAGAAACCGTTTTCCCCCAACTGCCGCGAGCTAACACGACTCGCTGCTAGAGTTAACCCCTCAGGCGTCGTATATGTATGCGTTATGTCTACAGAGATACGATCGCCCGACGGGCATTCCGCCCTCGTTGCAACCGTTACGACCGAAACAGTCCCGGGCCACGAAATCGTAGAAGTGCTCGGTATCGCCCGCGGGAACACGGTCAAAGCACGAAACGTGGGACGAGACATCACCCAAGGGATCAGGAACCTTGCCGGCGGTGAACTCAAGGCCTACTCCACATTGCTCTCACAGGCCCGCGACCAGGCGATCTCGCGGATGGAAGAGGACGCAGTCGAGATGGGTGGCGACGCCGTCGTCAACGTCCGGATGGAAACGTCCGAGATCACCAAGGGTGCATCCGAGGTGATCGCCTACGGGACCGCCGTCCGACTGGCATAATCGGTACAAACGGATGATGTTCCAGGCTCACTTGCCCGGACCTGATCGCATGTGAGCAGGCACACGCGTACGCTCGAATATCATCCAACACGATCCACCGTCGTCGGCGGTGCCGGATGGGTTCTCGTCCGCTACTGCTCTCCTGGAAGCGGGAGTGGAACGTCCTCGGCGAAGCGACCCCCAACCCCAAACGCATCGATCGACGGTCGGCGGTAGGATAGTCGCGGACCGAGTTCAAGTGCCGACGGTTCAGCCGCCACGAATCTGCGCACGTCTCATGGCCGACAGCGTCTCGCCAGGGATCAGTGACGATATATTCTTGCTTCCGCCCCACGCGAGTTTTAGAATCCAAGAGTCAGTGGATTTCGTTCCACACTAGTTAAGACAAAAACCGCATAAACCGCCCGCGAGTCGGTTGTAGTATGGAACGATCCGAGTCGGACGGCGGTTCGACGGTCGGAAGGCGAGACCCCCGTCGGACGCGTCGAGCGTTCGTCGCCGCCCTGGGCGCGACCGCGACGGCGGCGCTCGCCGGCTGTGGCGCCCCGTCGGGCAAGTCCCACCCCTCCATCGACGAGGCGACCCTCGAAACGCTCCTCGGAACCGTCACGATGTACAAGGCGCCGGGCTGTGCGTGCTGCGAAGAGTATGCCACCTACCTGGCGTCGGTCGAGGACGTCGGGGTGTCGACCAGCGAAACCGAGGACCTTCCGGGCGTCAAATCGCGCTTTGGCGTCCCGGACGACCTGGAGAGTTGCCACACGATCGACACCGGTGAGTACGCCATCGAGGGTCACGTTCCGCTCGAAGCGGTGGAGAAACTCGCGACGGAACGACCGGACGTGAAGGGGATTGCCCTGCCAGGAATGCCCGCCGGATCCCCGGGGATGGGCGGTTCGAAAAGCGGGAAATTCACGGTCTACGCCTTCTACGAGGATCGAGAGCCGACGGAATTCGTCAGCGTCTGATCGCCGGTCCGCTCGTGCCCGTTGGGCGCTCGACGACTACGTGAACCGACCCGTCTCCACACCACACGTCTCGCAAATCGTCAGGATCGCGTCCTTCCCCTCAGCCAATTCGAGGCGGTGGGGCGTCCGCTCGCCACAGCCCTCGCACTCGCGGAGAATCTCGGTCTCGCCGGCCTCCTGTGGCGCGCCCATCGCCAGGGCGACGACGCGTTCGTCGCCGCGGTTCGTCCCGCGCTGGTATTCGCCCGGACCGAACCGGACGAGTTCGCCCGGGCCGACCTCGACCTCGTCGCCGGTCGTCTCGAAGGTGACCGTTCCCGACTGGACGTAGAACACCTCCTCCTGCTTTTCGTGGGCGTGAAACCCGTACGCGAAGCTCTCGCCCGGTTCGAGTTCGTAGTAGTTCATCGCGAAGTCGGACAGTCCCAGCGCCTCGGTGAGGGGCCGAATCACCGACGCCGGGCCCATCCGGGATTCCATGTCGCTGACGTCCCGCTTTCGCATACTCGGACGGTGGTCCGCGGCGCGCAAAAATCGTCGGGATCCGGTCGGGCTCCTGGCCGGATGGGGAAGAGTGACGCGAGCCAGGAGGGCGGTGAACGACCGGGGCGGGGCAGGGGACGGGGGCCGGCGCGACTATTCGGCGGAGTCGACGTCGATCTCGCCCTCGAGACGCTCGAGTTCGTCGGCGTCCGCCAGTTCCTCCAGGCGCTCCTGGAAGTGCTCCTCGCAGAGGCCGACCGTGACGCCCTCGGACTCGGCGGCGATAGCGGCGTCCCGGTCGCAGTAGTGACAGTTCATTTGTTCGTTTCAACGTAAGGACCGGGCGAGTTTGAACCCTGTGTTTGGGGCAGAACGAGGGACCGTCGAAAGCGCCACATCGTCATCGGCGGTCCAGTCGCCGCTCGATCGGTTCGTAGTCCGCCGCGGAGAGGCCGGCCGCACCGAGCGTCCGGCCGTGGGCGTCACTGCCCCCCGTGACGAGCAGGTCGTGCTCGCGAACGGCGTCCTCGATCGGCGACTCGTCGACGGGCCGGTCGTAGGGATAGTACCCTTCGACGGCGTCGAGGTCGGCGGTCAACGTAAGTGCTGCCTCGGGGTCGTCGTACCGGAAGGGATGGGCCAAGCCGACGAGGGCGCAGGCGTCGTCCAGCACGGCCTGCCCCCGCTCGAACGACGGGACGTCGCGCGCGACGAAACAGGGACCGTCGTTGCCGATGAGTTCCGCGAAGGCGTCGTCGTAGTCGAGGGCCGTGTCGGGGTGGTCCTCGATCGCCCGTGCGACGTGTGGGCGACCGAGTCCCTCCCGGATCCCCACGTCGAGATCGATCCCCAACCGGTCCTCGACGCACCCGACGATCGCCCGCCCGCGCTCCCGACGGTCGCGCTGGATCCGCTCGACCTCCGTCCGGAGCGCCTCCGTCGGCTCCAGCCCGTATCCGAGCAGGTCGACCCGCCCGTGAGGGCCCTCGACCCGGAGTTCGATGCCGTGGATCACGGTGACGCCGTCCCGTTCGACGACGGGGCCGTCGAAGTCCGGGTGAAACCGATCGTGGTCGGTCACCGCGACGACCGCGACCCCCGCTGCCCGGGCCGCGTCCGGGATCGTCTCGAGCGTCAGCGTCCCGTCGGACCGGCGGGTGTGGACGTGGAGGTCCGCGTAGACCATACCGGGAGGTTGCACGGGGGACTCAAGGTCGTGTCGACATGGGTCGACCGGAAGGCGCGGGTCGATCGGCGGGTAGCTGGCGACCGCGCTGGAGCACTGGCGCACAATATCATATATTATTTTATTCCCAAGTGACGTATAGTCGCCATGGACCACCGCCGCTTTCTCGACCGTCATCCGCTCGCTGTCTACACCGGGCTTACCTACGCGATCTCCTGGACGTTCTGGGGACGCTGGGCCGCCGTCCCCGACGCGGGCGACCTCCCCAGCACCGCCCTCTACGTCGCGGGCGGGTTCGGCCCGGTCCTCGCGGCCCTCCTGTTGATACGGGCGAGCGGCCGACCGGTGCGCCCTTGGCTGCGCCGAACGTTCCGGGTTCGGGCTCGCCCCCGTTACTACCTGATCGCCCTCGCACTCCCCGTGGCGGCGGTCGCCCTCGCCGGGGCGGCCCACGCCGGCGTCCTGGGCGGGACCGTCACGCCGGAGGCCGTCGAGTCGCCGCTCGCGTACCCGATCTTTCTCGGGGTCGTCCTCCTGTTCTTCGGGGGCCAGGAGGAACCGGGCTGGCGGGGCTACCTGCTCCCGCGCCTCCAGGAGTCATCGTCCTCGTGGCGCTGGCGCTCGTCTGGCGGTACGGCCCCGGCGAACTGGCGCCCGTCGACGAACAACCCGCCACAACCGCCGGTGGAAACGGGAGCCCTGGAAGCGCCGGTCGTCCGTAGAGAACGCTATTCGTTCACCCACTCGATCGCGTCGTCCAGATCGAGCGGGACGCGTCCCTTCCGGTAGCCCTCGACGTGGCCCGACGGCCGCGCCCGGAACACGACCGCGGGCCGGTGGCGGACGTCGGGGCGTTCGCCGCGGATCGCGGCCCACTGGTCGTCCAGGAACGACGAACAGTCGACGAACAGGACCGCGCCGCCGCCGTGCTTATTGAGTTGCCCGCTCGTCTTCGTCGCCGCCGTCTCGCGGACGGCCGCGACCGGCGTCCCCGCCGCCCGCCGGGACGGCGGGCTGGGCCGGGTGATCTCGACGAGGGCCGAAGTCCCGTCGCTCGCCCGGAAGTCGAGCGAGTGGCCGGTCGTCACCTCGATTTCCGGTTCGAGGGCGTAGCCGGCGTCCGTCAGGATCTTCGCGACGGTGAACTCGGCCATCGCGGAGCGCATGCGACCCAGATCGATCGTCTCGCTGGTCCCGAGTTTGCCCGCCATCACCTCGCGGTAGTCGTCGAGGACGCCGGTTCGCAGGAACGCCTCGTAGAACCCGAGTGCCGTCTCGAAATCGGCGTCCGGGAACCCCGCGGCGTGGTCGCGGAGGAACCGCCGGCTCGTGTGCCGGCCGTCCTTGGACATCAGGACCGGAAGGAAGAACCAGGCGAGGTGGTCGTAGGGTTCGAGCCAGGGCGCCGCCTCGAGGAGGTCGGCGAGGAGTTCGCGCTGGGCCCACCGGCTCACCTGGTAGGGAACCTCGTTCCACCCGAACTTGTCGGTCTGCCAGAGCGCCGGCGGGGTCTCCGTGTTGCCGGCCCAGTAGGCCTCCTCGTCCCGCCAGGCGAAGAGGGCGACGTCGCCGTTGTCCATCTCGAACCGGCGCGTCTCCCAGTCGCCCGCGACGTCGAACCGCGGGTCGACCGACCGTGCGCCGAGGTTCGAGTCGAGCGGGTCGAGGATTTCCCGACGAACGCGGTCCGGCGTCCAGCGTTCCGGGGACCGACGAAAGCGAATCGGACGAGCCACGTCGGGGCTTAACGGGTGGGGACGCTTATCGGTTCCGTCACCGTTAGCGACTGGCAACCGTGCGATCCGCCGCTGACGGCGGCGACCCGGAGGTTTAAACGCGACGGCACGTCTACTCCCGGCTGATGGCCGGACCGGTTCCCGAACTCGCGCCCCGCGCCGACGCCTGCGCCGAGCGCCTGCTCGCCGCCGACGAGGTCCTGCTCGTCTCCCACATCGACGCCGACGGCCTGACCAGCGCCGCGATCGCCGCGAGCGCCCTCGAACGTGCCGGCATTCCGTTCGAGGCCGGCTTCGCGAACCAGCTCGACGCCGAGGAACTCGAGCGGATCGCCGCGACGGACTACGGGACCGTCCTGTTGACCGACTTCGGCAGCGGCCAGCTCGACGACGTCGCCGCTCACGAGGCCGCCGGGGACTTCACGCCCGTCGTCGCCGACCACCACCAGCCGGCCGACGCGGACATCGAGTACCACCTCAATCCCCTCCTGGAGGGGATCGACGGCGCTTCGGAGCTGTCCGGCGCCGGGACGACCTACGTCCTCGCCCGTGCGATGGCCGACGCCGGGACCGGGGTGGGGAACGGCGACGTGGACAACCGCGACCTCGCGGCCCTCGCGGTCGTCGGGGCGGTCGGCGACATGCAGGCCAGTGGGGGCGAACTCGTCGGCGCCAACGAAGCCATCGTCGCGGAGGGCGAGGCGGCCGGCGTGCTCGAAACTGGAACCGACCTCGCGCTGTACGGCAAGCAAACGCGCCCGCTCCCGAAGCTGCTGGAGTACGCCAGCGACGTGTACGTCCCGGGCGTCTCGAACGACGAAGCCGGCGCGCTGCGCTTCCTCGACGACCTCGACGTCGACCTGAAAACGGACGGGGATTGGCGACGGTGGGTCGACCTCGACGACGACGAACGGCGGACGGTCGCGAGCGCGCTGGTCCAGCGCGCCGTCGAACGGGGCGTCCCGGCTCGGAAAATCGACGGCCTCGTCGGGACCACCTACACCCTGACCGACGAGCCGAAAGGCACGGAACTCCGGGACGCGAGCGAGTTTTCGACGCTCCTCAACGCCACCGCCCGGTACGAACGCGCCGACGTGGGGCTGGCCGTCTGTCTGGGCAACCGCGAACGAGCACTCGATCGGGCGCGGAACCTGCTCCGCGAACACCGACGGAACCTCTCGGAAGGCATCGAACGGGTCGAACGCGAGGGCGTCACCCGCGAGGAGCACGTCCAGTGGTTCCACGCCGGCGACCGGATCCGCGAGACCATCGTCGGGATCGTCGCCGGCATGGCGCTGGGCAGCGAGGGCGTCGACCGAAACCGCCCGATCGTCGCCTTCGCCGAGAAGGACGACGACTCGATCAAGGTCTCGGCCCGGGGGACGCACGGGCTCGTCCGGCGCGGCCTGGACCTCTCGGACGTAATGACCGAAGCCGCGGCCGCCGTCGACGGGGAAGGCGGCGGCCACGACGTCGCCGCCGGCGCGACCATTCCCCGGGGGAGCGAGGAGCCCTTCGTCGAACGGGTCGACGAGGTCGTCGGGGAACAGCTCAATTGAGGCCTGCAGGCGACCGGTCGATCAGACCTCGATGCTCCCATTCGGGGACTTCCAGACGTCGTCGTCGCGAGTCTGCAAGCCACAAGCGGTATCTGGGGGAACATCAATACCCTGGCATACCCTCCAGCGATAGTATCCATAACAGAGACCAAGGGGTTGCGAATCACGATGAAGCGACTAGAATGTCCCATCGAAGGGTGTACTGGGGTCGTTGAAGCAGAGACGGAAGAGGAACTCATGGCGCAGGCAGAAGACCATGCCGCGAGCGCACATCCGGACGTCGAACTCGACGCGGAGCTGGTTGAGACCATCAAATCCAACATCAAAGAAGTGTGAACGACCTGGCCCGCTCAGGTTGATCGTTCCTGGCGACGTTTGCCGTTGAAAGAGAGGCAGGGACAGTACTTGAACAGGGGAAGGACTCTCCTGTCGTCAGTCTTTGTTCACACTGTATAGTTGTCACTACTCGCGATCCACCCGTATCAGGAAGCCAAGGGCCGGATTTGAACCGGCGATGGGCGGCTCTGCAGGCCGCTGCGTTAGGCCGGACTCTGCCACCTTGGCGCAGTTGAGACTCGGCGATGAGTCAATTTATGCGTTGTGGTCTCTCCATCCCGACGCTGGAGCACGGTCGTTGGCAACCACTCGCGACCGACGATGGCCGTGATCGTGGTGCTACCCGACACTGGCACCCCGACACTGGTACCCCGTACAAACGACAAAAACCCCCACACAGCGTCGCCACTGTGCGAGAGTTGAGAGTGGTATGAATGGAGGCGGCGAACCGGATTTCCCAGCGGCTCGCGCACGCCAGTACTCGCCGGAACGCTGGCGGGCTTAACTTCCGTGTTCGGGATGGGTACGGGTGTAACCCCGCCGCTATGGCCGCCTTAACGCCGACCTGTGGAATCGAACCACAGTACGCCGATCGTCGGTGGTCTCGGCCGAATGTACGTGCGATCCAGTTAACGCCTGGACCCGTCCGCCGAGGACGGTGTCCAAGTGCGGTATGAATGTGTGGCTTGGCCGGTTAGTGCCCGCGGGCTGAACGCCTCGTTGCCTCGGCGCGTACACCCCGGGTCTATCGACCTCCTCTTGTAGGAGGAGCCTCGACGGTGCCTCTTTTCCAGGAGGGTTTCGAGCTTAGATGCATTCAGCTCTTACCCCTTGCCGCGTAGCTGCCCGGCACTTGCCCTGTCGGACAACCGGTACACCAGTGGCGGCCATCCGTAGTTCCTCTCGTACTATACGGACGTTCCCGTCAGGCACCTCACACCCCCAGTAGATAGCAGCCGACCTGTCTTACGACGGTCTAAACCCAGCTCACGACCTCCTTTAATAGGCGAACAACCTCACCCTTGCCCGATGCTGCACGGGCAGGATGGAGGGAACCGACATCGAGGTAGCAAGCCACCCGGTCGATATGTGCTCTTGCGGGTGACGACTCTGTTATCCCTAGGGTAGCTTTTCTGTCATTCATTGCCCGCAACGAGCA
>JBLGCL010000059.1:0-15153 GCA_047617305.1 Natronomonas sp. | reverse complement strand
GAGCAGTTGCACCCTTGACGGTGTTGATGAACTTCACGAGGTCTGTGGTCGGCTCAGCCCGGAACAGGATGTGAACGTGGTCGTCTTCGCCGTCGAGATTGGTCAGTGTGACACCATACTTGTCCGCAAACCCCTCGATGACCCCGCGAATGAATTGGGTTCGCTCCTCGGTGAGCACACCACGCCGATACTTGGTGGTGAGTATCAGGTGGTAGTGGAGTGAATAAACCGAGTGCGCTCCCGTGTCGAGGTCGTGCTCCATTGGGTTCAGGCAATATTTGTAGAGCCTAGTAGAAAGAAGTTACGACTGCGTGGGCCTGTGGGTCGGAAATAGAACAGTGTATGGAAGACGATGACGGCGTGGACGAATCGCTCCGCGATTCGTTCGCACACCAGAAATCTCCGATTTCTGGGGACGCTGTATCCCCTCCCTACTGCGCTCCTTGTCCGCTTGCGCGGACTGCGGTGCTCCTTGAGGGAGGGGCTTAGCGCCTGCTATCAGCTAATCGTCCGCGGGGACGACCTCCGTGATGACGATGTCCCAGAGGATGCCGTCGCTTCCGTTGGAGGTCCACCCCCCTTCCACCGACACGCCGTTGTCTTCTGCAACGTCGACGAGTTCGCTCAGCGCGGCTTCGAACTCCGCCTCAGTCGTGATGTCGCCCAGTGAGTGTTCCATGGGAGTCAGGATACCGCTCGTGAGAGCGTCGATGATCCTGTGTTGCCACGAAGGGGATGTCGCTTAAAAAACCGTGCATTACGTTGGTATGCCAGGCCAAAGGAAATTCACCGTGGCTAATCTACCAAGCGTATGAGCGTTATCGTCGAGTTGGACGTACAGGCGACGGACTTCGAGTTGGGGCGAGCGTTAGCCGTTCCGGGTCGCGCCCGGATCAAGCTCGAAGACCTGGTACCGCTGGCCGGACAGATGGTTCCGCTGTTCTGGCTGTACGAAACCGATCCCACGGAGTTCGTCGAGACCGTCCGGGCCCATCGAAGCGTCCATGGATTGACGGAGTTCGACGACACGGGCGACCGGATTCTCTACGCATTGAAATGGGACCCGACAGCCGACGAACTGTTGAGCGCGATCATGGACAAGGGAGGATACCTGTTGAAGGGCGCCGGCAGCGGGACCCAGTGGTCCCTCCAGATCCGATTTCCGGATCACGAATCGCTATCGACGTTCGACAATACGTGTCGCGAGCACGGTATCGACTTCGAGGTCGAGCGCGTGTACAACCCGACGCCGCCGGAGGCAGGCGAGTGGTTCGGATTGAGTACGGCCCAGCGCGAGACCCTGCTTTTGGCGCTTCAAGAGGGCTATTTCGACATTCCTCGCCAAGTCTCGACGAAGGAACTCGGGGACGAACTGGGCGTCTCGGATCAGGCCGTGATCGAGCGCCTACGCCGGGCAGTCCGTACCCTTGCCGACAATACGATTCTCTCCGAGCATCGAACCGAATGAGTGCCTCCAAGTGGGACTTTCTCCAACCGCGCTCTTCTCATCGATCACGAACGTTCGTGCAGTAGCCGGGGAGATCGATCGGGGCTTTTGACAAAGACTACTGCCTGAAGGGGGGGACACAAACCGGGTTTCAGGTGGAGGTACCGGCGAAAATCTAGGGACGCTATTGGAAATCTATCCGCCTCCCCATTGGTTACCTCGGACCTGGTGCCGGTCATGTCCGGCAACATCCGTATGCGGGAACCCGTCCAACGGGGACCCACAGATGTCGGACATTCGCCCCGACGAACCCTCTGGACGGTTGCGGTCCGACGGCACGGACCGTCTCGTCCTCGACGTCCGCAACGAGGGGGAGTACGACGACTGGCACGTTCCGGGCAACGTCAACGTCGACGTCCACGATGAATTGACGTCGAACCCGGACGCGGCGACGGACGCAATCGCAGGGCAGCCCAGGGGGATCGTGCCGACCTTCGAGCGCATCAAGCGCGCGAACGTCGACCGGGAATCGGTGCCGAAGGACGAACTGGCCGACCTCGAACTGGCCCCACCAACTGCGCCGCCGAGTGATCCATGAGCGGGGCAACCGACGTCGAGCAGGGCATCCGCGAGCACTTCGGCCAGTTCTCGCTGCACGTCCTGCTGGTGTTCGCGACCGGGCTGACGATCGGGTCCGAACGCGCCGTCGTCCCCGTCCTCGGCCGGGACGAACTCGGCGTCGAGTCGCTGTTCGTGGTCGGGACGTTCGTGGTCTCGTTCGGGTTCGTCAAGGCGCTGCTCAACCTCTACGCCGGGAAGTGGGGCGAGGAGTACGGCCGCAAGCCGGTCCTCGTCCTCGGCTGGGCGACCGCGCTCCCGCTGCCCGTCATTCTGGTCTTCGCGCCTAGCTGGGCCTGGATATCGGTCGGGAACGTCCTGCTGGGTGTCAACCAGGCGCTGACCTGGAGCATGGCGATCAACGCGAAGATCGACCTGGCGGGCCCCGACCAGCGCGGCCTCGCCGTCGGGATCGACGAGGCGTTCGGCTACGGCGGCGTCGCGGTCGGCGCCTGGGTCACGGGCGTCATCGCCGGGCGGTGGAGCCTCCGGCCCGAACCGTTCTACTTCCTGGCCGTCGTCGTCGCGCTGGCGTTCCTCGTCTCGATCGTCCTGATCGGGGAGACCGTCCAGTACGCGGCGGCCGAGGGCGACGACGACCACCACGACGCGAACCTCCCGTTCCGCGAGGTGCTGAAGCGCGCGACCTACGGGGACCGGACGCTGTTCGCCGCGGCCCAGGCCGGGCACGTCGAGAACTTCGTGGACACGCTGTTCTGGATCGCCGTCCCGCTGTACCTCACCAGCCGGGGGCTGGGGATCGCGGCAGTCGGCGTCGTCGTCGGCGTCCACAGCGCGATGTACTTCCTGCAGATCGCGACCGGCGGCCTGGCGGACCGGATCGGCCGCCGCCCGCCCGTCGTCTGGGGAATGTTTCTCGCCGGGGCGGGCGTCCTCGGCATGGTGCTGGTCGAGGGGTACCTCGCGTGGGCCGCCCTGGCGGCCGCCTCCGGGCTGGGGATGGCGTTGCTGTATCCGAACCTGATGACGGTCCCCGGCGACGCGGCCCACCCGTCGTGGCGGTCGGCCGGGATGGGCGTCTACCGGATGTGGCGCGACGCCGGCTACGGCGTCGGCGCGATCCTCATCGGCCTCGCGATGGAGTACGCGACCGTCGAGGCGGCCTTCCACCTGACGGCGGTCCTGATGTTCGTCTCGGGTGCGATCGTGTACCTCTGGATGGAGGAAACCCATCCCGACTTCGGCACGCACGAACCGCCGCGCCCTGCCGGGGAACCGCCGTCCCGGGCGATGGCCGAGGACTAGGGGGAGACCGGCGGACGGTATCCCGACCGACGAGACGCGTCCGGCGGCGAACCGCCGCAGGGCTAACCGTCGAGGGGGGACGGGGGGGCCGGGGGATTGGCAGCCCGGTCGATGGAGACCCGATCCTCGTCGAACATGAAGTGGATGAACGGCTGGACCTTGCCGTTCGGCAGTTCGAACCCGGTCCTGAGTGGAACGCGTCTGGGGCCGTCGTCGGTCGCCTTGATCGGCGGGAGAAACACGTGGGTGACCGACTGACTGCCCAGGTACGGGTCGGGGTTCCCGTGGGCGCCGAGCGGGAGTTCCTCGTCGATGGCCAGGGTGTAGTCCTCGGTCCGGACGGTCTGGGTCGTCATCACGTGGATGATGCGGTCCCGGTTCCGCTCGGAAGTGACCTCGCCATCGATCAGCAGATCCCCCACGGCCCAGAAGGACCCGAAGGCGTACTGCGTGGGCATGAGGGGCGTCCCGATGGGGGTGATCCCGTGCATGTAGACGCCGGTCATCACGCCCCGACCGTGTGGGTGGGCGCCGTCGTGCGTTTCGAGGTGGTGGATGTCGAACTGATAGCGGTTGCCCGACGGATCGGTGAACCAGATGTCGAGGTCGATCTCGTCCGCGCCGTTGCCCTGTCCCTCGAACCCCGCGCGGTCGACGTACGTCAGGTCGAGGGCGCCGTCGAGCCTCGCCGACTCGTCGGAGCCGACCGTCTTGTCGCTGAACGGGACGGGCATCTTCGTCTTCGTGTATCGGTCCCCCGCCTCGTTCGTCGCCCTCGCCTTTTCAGGCAACCCCACCGGCAAGGGTAACGGATCGTGGCCGTCGTCGCCCGCCAGCAACCCGACCACGCCCGGCCGGTGTTGTTTGAAGTACCAGACCTTGTGCGCGATGTGGTCGTCCCCTCGTTGAGGCGAACTCGGGCCTGCGGGTGGCGTGCCGAACACGTGCGGATCGATCCGTCGCGGGCCCGGCAGGATCCAGTGGACGCTGTTCCCCGGGCGCTGGGTGGTCTCGACGGCGAACCCCTGGTTGCCGCGTTTGTGCCTCGCGATCGACTCCGCCTTGGCGGCCGCGGAACTCGACGCGAGGAGGCCGGCGAGGCCGGCCGCCCCCGCGGTCCGCAGGACCGAACGCCTGGTTGAACGTGGCATGGTGGCAATCACCGATCACCAGTTGCGGCAAGACGGGATTAACCGTTGGCCGCTCCGGTCCGGACGGCGCATTGGACCGGAAGATACTTGTCAAGTGGATCTACAGGAAACCGCTCTGGCCGCGGCGGGCTCGGTCCGGGAGGTCGGATCGGGGCCCGCCGTCGCGTGGGGACCACGTCGGCCTGATCCCGTGAGCGTTGGTCGGGAGCATCGGCCTGGAACCGGGGGTTTGAAGCGGGGCGTCCAGATCGAACGAAAGCGGCGAAGCCGTCCGGGAATCGCCCATCAAACTTAATCTATTGGTCACTGTTTGGAGGGGTATGGGTGGGTCTACAGGCGACGTCTCGGTGCTACACGTGGACGACGACCGGGATTTCGCCGACCTGACTGCGTCATATCTCGAACGCGAGGACGAGGACTTCATCGTCGAAACGGCGTCGAGCGCATCGGAGGCCCTCGAACGCCTATCCGAGGAGACCTTCGACTGCGTCGTTTCAGACTACGACATGCCCGACACGGACGGCATCGAATTCCTCGAAACGGTTCGCGAGACGTGGCCCGACCTGCCGTTCGTCCTGTTCACCGGGGCGGGCAGCGAGGAGGTCGCCGGCGACGCGATTACGAAGGGGGCAACGGATTACCTCCGGAAGAAACCCGGGACCGAACAGTACGCACTGCTGGCGAACCGGATCCGGAACGCCGTCGAACAGTATCGCGCCAGTCGGCGCGCCGCGAACCTCGACCGCATCCACACGCTCGTCAACGAGGTCAACCAGGCGCTGATCCGCGCGTCGAGCCGCGAGGAAATCGCGACCGCCGTCTGTGAAATCATCACCGACGACGACCCCTACCGGTGTGCCTGGGTCGGCGACCACGATCCCGCCACGGGGAGCGTGGTCCCCGAAACGGCCGCGTGTGACGAGGAACTGACCCTCGATCCGATCGCGGTCGCTCCCGATGTGGACCGGGACGACGGCCATCCCGCCGCGAGGGCCGTCCGAACCCGCGAGCTGGCGGTGACGCAGGAGATCCCCGCGAACCCGGCGGAGGATTCCTGGCGGACGGCGGCCCTCGACAGGGGCTACCGTTCCGGGGCGGCCATCCCGCTCGTCTACAGCGACACGCTGCACGGCGTGCTCGCCATGTACGCCGACCGCACCGGGGCCTTCGACGACCGGGAACGGACCCTGCTGACGGAACTCGGCGACGACATCGCCCACGCGCTGCACTCCATCGAGACCCAGGCGCGGCTCCGCGAGGAACACGACCGGTTGACGGCCCTGTTCGAGAACACGCCCGACCCGGTCGTGAAGGTCTCGTTCGACGGGAAGACGCCGGTCATCGACGGGGTCAACGCCACCTTCGAGGACCTGTTCGGGTTCGAGGCGACGTCGGCCACCGGCCGCAGTCTCACCGACCTCCTCGTCCCCGCGTCGGAACGGGACGAGTTCCGCTCGCTCCGCGACGAGGTGGTGGACGGGTCCGCCATCGAAACGGAAGTGCGACGCCGGACGACCGACGGCCAGCGCCAGTTCTGGGTCCGCGTCATCCCCATCGACGGGGACGACGATCCGGACGGGGCGTACGTCTGGTACACGGACGTCACCGAGCGAAAGCGTCGCCAGCAGGAGCTCGAACGGGAGCGCGACCGGTTCTCCGCCATCTTCGAGGCGATGCCCGACCCGATCGCGCAGGTCCATTTCCAGGACGGCCACCCGGTCGTCCGGGACGTGAATTCGGCGTTCGCGGACGTGTTCGGGTACGACGCGACCGAACTCGAAGGGGAATCGCTCAACGACGCCATCGTCCCCGAGGACCGCCGGGCGGAGGCGCGCCGCATCGACGAGGCGTTCGACGCCACCGAGGAGGTCGAGCGCGAGATCGAACGGCTGGCGGCGGACGGCCGGCGGACGTTCATGTTCCGCGGCGCGCGGGTCGAACTCCCCGACGGGACCCGCGAGGGCATCGGCGTCTACACGGACATCACCGACCGGAAGGAACACGAACGGGCGCTGGCCGCCCTCCACGACGCGGCCAACCGGCTGGAGGCGGCCGACTCCGAAGCCGAAGTGTACGAGCACGTGGTCGAGGCCGCCGAGGAGATCCTCGCGTTCGACTTCGTCAGCGTGGACGTCGCCGAGGACGGCCAACTCGTGATGAAGGCCATGTCGGAGGAAAACGCAGAGGAGTATTACCCGGCGGTCTCGCTCGACACCGACGACAACCTCGGGGCGCGGACGTACCGCCGGGGGGAGACCATTCTCGCCGACGACCTCCGGGAGCACGACGTGGCCCCGGCCGATCCGGAGTACCGGTCGGCGCTGACGGTCCCGCTCGGGGAGTTCGGGACCGTCCAGGCGGGCTCGCGCGAGGTGGCGGCCTTCGACGAGACGGACCGGGAACTGGCCGAGTTGCTCGCCGCCCACGCGGCCGAGGCCCTCGAACGCCTGGCCAGGGAGGCGGACCTCCGGCGGACCACCGAGCGCCTCGAGGCCATCCTCGACAACACCACCGCCCTCATCTACGTGAAGGACCGGGAGGGCCGCTACACCCTCGTCAACGACCGGTTCGCGGAGGTACAGGGCATGGACGAAGCGGATCTCCTCGGCACGACCGACTGGGACATCCAGACCGACGAGCACGCCGCCGAGATCAGGGAGAACGACCGCAAAGCCCTCGAGAAGGAGCGGCCGATCGAGGTCGAGGAACGGACCCGGCGCGACGGCGAGGAACGGACGTACTACTCGGTGAAGGTGCCACTCTACGAGGAGGGCGAGGAGCCGACCGCCGTCTGTGGCATCTCGACGGACATCACCGATCTCAAGCGCCGGGAGGAGGAACTCCGCCGGGAGAACGAGCGGCTGGAACGGTTCGCGAGCGTCGTCTCCCACGACCTCCGCAACCCGCTCACGGTCGCGGCCGGCGAACTCGAACTGGCCCGCGAGAAGTGTGAGAGCCCGCACCTCGACGAGATCGCCGGATCGCTCGACCGGATGGAGACGATCATCGAGAACGTCCTGACGATGGCCCGCCAGGGCCGGTTCGTCGAGGCGTCGGAACTCGAACCGGTCGAGCTCGCGTCGGTCGCCGGCGAGTGCTGGTACACGGTCGAGACGGCCGACGCCGACCTCGAAGTCGCCACGACGGCGACGGTGACGGCCGACGCCGACCGACTCCAGCGAGTCCTGGAGAACCTCTTCCGCAACGCGATCGACCACGGCGGCGGGGACGTGACGATCACAGTCGGCGACATCGACGGCGCGGGGTTCTACGTCGCCGACGACGGCCCCGGCATCCCGCCGGATGACCGGGAGCAGGTGTTCGAGTCCGGGTACTCGACGACCGATGACGGGACCGGGTTCGGGCTGGCCATCGTGCGGGAACTCGTCGACGCACACGACTGGACCGTGTCGGTGACCGAGAGCGCGGCCGGCGGGGCCCGGTTCGAGGTGACGAGCGTCGACCTCGAGGGCTAACGGCCGGCCCGGAAGGCCACGGTCCCCGCATCGGGGATCCCGGGGAAAGGGAACTGGACCTCCCGGGACCGACCCTGGTTCGGAGATCGGTCGTTACGTCACCGGGCCCCCGCCAAGCGGCGGGTGACATGTCCCCCTATAATCAAGGGTAACCATATGGAGCGGGACCCTTCTTGAGACATACATCCCTGAGTTCCGGGTGGAACAGGGTGGTTGTCGGAGGCCCCGTGCATTCCCCCAACCCTGTTCCCCCACCCCCATCCCCCCCACTTCCTACCCTTAGGACGCCGGTTTTCGGGCCAACAGCCCCGGGTAACGCTGGTCGCCCCCCGCAAAGCGTTGGTGGCGCATTTCTCGTGGTCATTGGACCCGAGGCGGTATCGCGTCGGGCGTGGACTCTGGATCGGAGCGGTTGTCCCCGTGGCCCGATGCGGTTCCGGGGAACGATGCCGAGTCCCTCCCCTCCGTCACTGGAGTCAGCCGTCCCCGCAGGTCACGAGTGATCAACGTCGAGAGACCGATCGGCCGGGGGAAAACCGGACGTCGATAGGGAGTTGGGTGGGGAATGAGGGGGGTTCTGGGGGGAGTGGGGGGAAAGGGATTCCAGGGACCGGATCGAGCGGTCCCGTCCTCCCTACCGACGGCGTATTATTATGAATGCTTACTATTATAACTAATGGCCAACCGGCACCGGAACCACGAAATGGTTGGGAAAGTAATCCGACAGTGACCCGATGGTTACAGACGCCGCGCTGTTGGCGTACGTCGACGGCCGCGACGAAACGGCGTTCGTCGACCTGCTGGAGCGCTTCGAGGCCGACGCGGGCGCGCTGTTCCGCCAGTGTTTGCGACTCGAACGGTCGGGGGCGCTCGTCCGGGTCGGGCCGCTGGTGTTCGCCCGCGCCGACGGTGAGGGCGGATCCCCGACGGACCGGCCGACTGAGGGCCACCGGGACCTCGGGACCGTGCCCGACGAGGACCCGTTCGAGTGGGTCGAGGTGGACTAGCCGCCGGCGGACCGGCGATCGCCCCGGTCCGAACCGGGCATCGGGATCGGTAGCCTCCGGAGTGGCGGTCCTCCTCGCCGGCGTGGCTTTCCCCCGCCTTGTGTCGTCGGTGGGAGGGCTCGCCGGACGGCCGTCGGTGATCCGCCCGCTACGGCGGCCGGCCCCCCGCTCAACAGCACTCGCCCTCGTCGGGCGACCACTCGCACGCGTCGCCACTCGTCAGGTCGTTCTCGTCCACGTGGACCGAGAGACAGGCGTAGTTGCAGAAGTAGGTGGGTGACCCGCAGTCCGCCGTGCAATCGCGCACACAGATCGGGTCGTGGTCGAAGATGCGGGAGCCACAGTAGGCACACGCTTCGTCCGCGTCGGGCAGCGCGACGGTCGTGGACATGGCCGCGGTAGGTGGCCCGGCATCGAAAGCGTTGGGTCACGGGCGTTCCGTGAGCCTCGTTCGGGAGCTCCTTGGTGTGTCCTCGCGGCTTTGTAGAAACTCTCGGACGGTGATAGGTCTCAACAGCAGTGCTGAACTGCGATGGCAAAGCGAGTATAAGATCTCCAACGTCAGCCCCAGTCTCCGCGGTTCTCAGACCGAGCGACTGCTAAATCTGATCGATAGGTGTCGATTTCTCCCGAGTGACCGAGTGTCTGACTGTCGTTCCTATCGAGAAGCCACAGTTTCGCTCTCGCTCTGCTCTTTGCGGTCAGGATCGGCCGGCCGATGAGCGATTTCAGTTACTGAACCTCGGAAGTACTCTAGTGGACTAGTGACTCGATGTCAAACAGGTGAGGGCAACGGATTCACACTGGCCCTCCTCCGTCTATTCTTGCCGTTGTGTATGGTAGCAGAACGCTTCCGAACCCCTCAATCGTCGGTCGTCGGCGCACTGGCCCCTGGCCTCTGCTGGTGGGCTCGCAGTTCCTCGATCCGCGCCGCGACCCGGCGTTCCCGCTCCTCGCGGGACGTCGCGGCGTCGAGGCGGCCCTGGACGAGGTCCAGCAACTCGGCCTCCTCGAGCGCGGCCCGGGCGGCGTCGCGATCGACGTCCAGGTGCGTCGAGACCTCGTGCACCGTCCGCGAGGAAACGATCGCCTCGACGAGGGCCGGGACGGTCACCCCGGCCCGCAGCGCGTCGTCCTCGGGCAACCCGCCCGGGAACCGATCCCGCTCGGCGAGCAGTTCCCGGATGGTGTCGGCGGAGTCGTCGTCGCTTGCCGAACGAGCCTGGGCGTCGGCCGAACCGTTGTCAGGAGACGTCCCTCCGGCCGCCGCCTGCCGGTCGGAACGCGTGGCGTCCTCGGACTCGGGGGACCGGTCGCCCCCTGGAGCCGAACCATCGGGCTCGTCGTTCGCCGCCGGATCGTAGATCCCGTACTTGATCATGTGGCGCCGGACCGTCGCCGGCGTGACCTCGACGTCCAGCGCGTCGGTCATCCCCTCGAAGGTGTCGTGCTGTTCGTACACCCGTCGGAGTTTGGCCGGATCGGCATACGCCGGACGGTCGTCCTCCCCGTCGTCGGGCTCGTCCGCGCCCTCGAGGTGGGTTTTCGTGAAGTGGATCTTCATCCCCCGTTCCGTCTCGAAGGTCTCCTCGCACTCGTCGTGCCGGCAGGGGATCGGTTCGTCCGACTCCGCCGGTGGCTCGTCGGGGGTCCCCGGCGACTCGTCGGCCGGACCGCCGTCGTCCGTCGCCCCGTCGCTCCGGGCCTCCGCCGCTGGAGACGCGCCGTTCGAGGCGCTCCGCCGGCCGCCGTCCGAGGCGGCCTCCGCTCCCTCGGTCGTCGCGCCGCCCGAACCCTCGTGGACGGAGGCGAGACGATCGGCATCCTCGACGTCCCGGGGCTGGATTTCGACGCGAAAGACGTCGTCGTCCGACGCCTGCTCCATGGATTCCACCCCGTCCGGTATTCGCAACGTGAGGCGCGCCGCATCCCCCTCGGCGTCCGAGGAGTCGGTCCTCGCCACCATCTCCAGGTCCACGATCTCGACGTCGGAGGACTCCAAGGCTGCTGTGACCGCTGCCACACCGTGAAGCGTATGTGATAACCGGCCCATCCCAACAAAAACTGTTACAGAGGCGAGTAAAAAGCCTAATGGCACACTTTTCGGCTCGCCAAAGGACGAGTGAATCGTAGCTATCCACAGCCCAATATATTTTTATTTATGTTAAATTTTATATTCGATAGTTGTGGTCGAGGTTCTCAGGGGGTGGATCGTGCCCCGGACCGTCAGGATCCGTATAGATCCGTATGACACCGTAACGAGGTGGTAGATGGACTGCCCTGATCGACAGCAGTCACCGATGAAGGTGATTCAGGTGACGCCGTCCTCCTCATTATCGAGGACACCTGACAGGTTGATCCGGTCGCCGCCCTGACGGAGGGATTAAAAATAAAATTATTTATGTGTATGGTAGAATAGTTCAATAACGAGCCATTACCCGCCCGGCCACCGCCCGGAAAAGTGGTGTTCTCCAGGGGCGGTGGACCGATCCGGCCCAACCCTGGTCTCCGAGTCGTCCCGGACCCCCGGCTACCGCCGCGGAGTCGGCTGGTCGGCGTCGACGAACCGGTCGGCGAGGTCCCGAACGCCCTCGGCGAGCGTCCAGCCGAACGTGACGCCGGTGTCCCGGAACTCGTCGAAGGAAAGGCGGACCGACACCCCGGCGGCGCCCTCCTCGGCCTCACGGACCTCCAGGCCCGGGTTGATTTCCTCGCGCACCACGTTCGCGACGTCGGCGAGGCGATACTGCTCGACGCTCGCCCCGACGTCGTAGACGGGGTTCGACCAGCGATGGGGCCGTCGAACGGCGTGGGCGAGCGCGCCGGCGACGTCCTCGACGTGGACGTAGGGTTGCCAGCCGGCGGGGTCGCCGCGAATCACGATCGGCCGGTCGGTCAGCGCCCGGAACACGAAGCGGTTCACCGGGGAGTCGAACCGCACGCCCGGCGCGTAGCCGTAGGCCGTCCCGAGCCGGAGGACGGTCCCGGTCCGGTCGGGTTCGGCCGCGAACTCCTCCAGGAGCCGTTCCGCCTCGACCGTCGCCTCCGTGTACGGGTCGAACGGGGTCGGCGTCGCGGCGTCGTCGGGGCGGTCGGCGTGGCCGTAGACCAGGCAGGAGGACGGGTAGACGACCGTCTCCACGTCGTTCGAGCGGGCGGCCTCGAGGACGGTCCAGGTCCCGTCGAGGTTGACGGCGTAGGTCTCGGCCTTCCCGGCCGCCGAACTGTCCCGGCGGTTGATCGCCGCGAGGTGGATCACCGCGTCGACGCCCGCCATCGCGGCCTCGACGTCGGCGTACTCGCGGACGTCCCCCTGCCGGAACTCGAACCCGTCCGTAATCGGGGCGCCGACGAGGTTGCCCAGCGAACCGTTCTCGAGCGTATCGAGCACGGTCACCCGGTCGACGTCCCCGGCCGTCTGGAGGCGGGGCACGAGCGCGCTGCCGACGTAGCCACAGCCTCCCGTGACGAGGACGTGCATCGTTCCCCCGTTCCTCATCCCCACGCCTCCCACCCCGCCGTGGACGGGGGCGTCGAATCGGAGTCCTCGCGGTTCCGGGGGTGGGCCGGCCACCGGGAGGGGGGCCGTTCGGTACTCCCGTCGTCCGCGACCAGTCGTCGGGCGCGTGGCGGTCGACCCGAACCGGGGGTTCCAGGGGCCATTCGTCGGTCACCCTGCCCATCGTTCAGGGGGTAGTAAAACCTTGATTTTGGAGGAGCGTCGACTTGCAAACGTATCGGCTCGCGTTGGTTTCCCGTTGGGACGTCGGACGTCGGTTCGGGGACCGGGAACGGCGATTTCGGTGGGATCACGGTGTGGCTCGGCCGACGATTCCCGGACCGTCCAGCAGCCAGGCACGGGGCGGACGGGGGAACGATCGCACGCGATCGGCGGGGGCCCGTCGCAACCGCGGGTACGTTGCTAATGTTAACTGGCCAAAATCTTTGTGTGAGGGGCGACGGAATCACCACACGGGTACCCATCGGTCAGGCCCCCACCCGACGACCGAACGGCGGTCGCGGTACGGACCCGGCCACCCGGGTTCGGCCCATCCCGTCGGCCCGACCGATGCGGTGCCCGCACGTCAGTCGATGCCACCCCGCCCGTCGGGTGTGCCCCCGGCGGGCCATTCGGAAGGGCAGGCCTGGACATGCACGATCCACTCGACGCGTCGCTGGAACCGCAGTGGGTGGGGGCCGGCGCGGCCACCGGAGCCCCGTTCGTTCGTCCTCGATCCGACACTGGTGGACCGTTCGACGTCGATTCTAGTCCCGTCCGGACCCCGGGGAGCCGCGGCCAGCGACGGCCCCGGAGAGCCTCCGCATTCATCCGGATCGTCCCCGACTCGGTCGGGTCCGGACTGGCCGCCGACGTCCGGAGCGGCCGGCCGGCCCGTTTGAGGGCCCCTGATCCCGCCCGGTGAAGCGGTGAGATCGAAACGCCGCAGGTCCGGCGAGAACCGTCGGCGAGGGGCGGATGGCTCCCCCCGTCCTGACACGCAAACTACAAATACCAGGAGTGAGTTGTGACATAGTACCGGAGTGAACGAACCCGTGAAGCTTCGCCGACCGACCGACTTCCTGATCCTCGAGGCACTGGAGGAGCACGGGCGAAACGTGGCGACGAACCTCGCCCACCACATCGACAAGAGCCGAAAGAACATCAACACCCGCCTGCCCGTCCTGGAGGACCACGGCCTCGTCCGAAAGATCGGGCCGGCGGAACGGTCGGGGCTGTACGAGATCACGCGCCGGGGACGCCTCGCGCTCATGTACCGGGACCAGTACGACTCGGTCGACGACTTCGAGGCGCTCCTGGAGGACTCCGACGAGCTGTCGATGGACGCCGGGAACGCGCCGGCCCAGGCGCTCGCCCGGGACTCGGACGAGCGGTCGCCGGTGGGGGACCCGGAGACGGACGCCGAGTGAGGGCCCGCCGGAGGGCTTCGCCCTCACGGTGCGGACGGGGTCCTGACGGCGGTCGGAGCGGATTCTGCGGAGGTTACGAACGTCGGGACGCGGTTGTTCGGGGTTCCGACGAAGATGGAGAGCGCCCCGACGCGGTCGGGCCCAACGCCCTGCCGCCCGCACAGGGCTTGATATTGGCATCCCTCAATCGAGAGTGATGGTCGGTTCCGTCCCCGTGGTCCTCGCCGGGAACCCCGAGTGGTGGTACAAGTCCTGGACCGTCGGGGACTGACTGCGGACCCTGTTCAACCAGCCGCTGGAGGTCCACGCGTTCGTCCTCAGAGTGCTCGTCGGCCTGGTCCTGGCCACGCTGGCGGTCGGCCGCCGCCGGGGATGGCGCTCGTCCTGACGCTGCTGGTCGTGCTGTTCACGTTCGGGGCGTTCGAACCGGCCTACATCTGCGCCGGGGAGTACACGGCCTGCCGGCACGTCCAGCTCAAACCCCGGTACTTCCTCGGCGGGTTTCTGGCCGGGCACCTCGGAACGCTCGGCGCCCTCCGGGCGGTCGGCGGGCACCGCCCGCAGGGGTCGGCGGACAGCCGGACGACCAGTCGCTTCGCGGCGCTCGTCCTCCTCGGGCTGGTCGGGCTGGCCCTGTACTCGTTCGTGACGCCGTGGCCCGTCCACCCGATCACCGGGCTGGCGACGCTTGGAGGGGTGGTCGGGGCCGCGTTCGGCCTCGTGGCGTACGAGTGGACGGTCGCGAGCGGCGAGCGGTCGGCGGGGCTCCTGGCGACGGCACGCCGCGTGTTCCGGGCGGATCTCGACGCGACGGTGTTCGTCCTGGGGTACGGGGCGGCGTTCGGCTTCGGGTATCCGCGCCTGTTCTGGGAGCTCGGCGACCTGGTCGGGCGCGAGGGGTTCCTCCTCGGCCCGGTCGTTCGGGCACGGACGGGCTGGCTGTCGGTCGTGGCCTACGTCGCCGCGGTCTTCCTCTTGAGTCTGTTCGTGCGCCGGGCCCGGCGTGGGCGGCGGTCTCGTCGTACGCCGCGTTCCCAGCAGGTTGCCGCGCTGGTGGTCCCCCACGTGTGCTACGGGCTCTGTCTCTTCGTAGCGACCGGGCTCGCCGGGGCGGTGTGGTTCCGGGTCATCCCGGCGGCGGGCTGACGGGCGCGACGGGCGCCCGTGGACGGCGGCAGTCGAAAAGTGAGGGCCCGCTGCGTCGATAGGGGGGACCCGGGTTTTCGAGCGGCAGGTGTCGGCAGACGGTCGAGACGACC
>JBLGCL010000058.1:0-15331 GCA_047617305.1 Natronomonas sp. | reverse complement strand
TGGTCGGCGACGTCGACTTCGAGAGCGCGAAGGAGCAGGCCAGCCACATCACGCCGGTCCCGGGCGGCGTCGGTCCCATGACCCGGGCGATGCTGCTGTACAACACCGTGAAAGCGGCCAGCGTCCAGGAGGACGTCGAGGTCGACCTGCCCTGAACGACGATCGAGCCAGATCGCTTCCGACTCGACCGGTTCGTTCTCGCCCCTCACTCCATCGCCTACCGTTTTGTCGATCCCGCTTGTACGCCCGACTATGGCCGACGCACCACACCCGGAGGTGCAGGAAGTACTCGACGCCCTGGACGCCCTGGACGCTCCGGCAATCCGCGAACTCGATCCGGAGGAGGCGCGGGCAGTTCTCGCGTCGACCCTCAGCCCCTGCGATCCGATCGAACCGGTCGGGGACGTCACCGATCGAACGATCGACGGGCCGGCGACCTCACGCTCCGGATCTACACCCCCGACGGGGAGGGCCCGTTCCCGGTGATCGTCTACTTCCACGGCGGCGGGTTCGTCCTCGGCGGGCTGGACACCCACGACGACACGTGCCGGGTGCTGTGCAACGCCGCGGAGGCGGTCGTCGTGTCGGTCGATTATCGCCTCGCCCCCGAGCACCCGTTCCCGGCCGCCGTCGAGGACGCCTACGCTGCGACGGAGTGGGCCGCCGCCGGGGCCGCGTCGATGGACGGTGACCCCGAGCGTGTCGTCGTCGCCGGGGACAGCGCGGGCGGCACGCTGGCTGCCGCAGTCTCGCTGCTGGCCCGGGACCGGGCCGACCGGGGGGAGCCGGCCCCCGACGTGGCCTACCAGGTCCTGTTCTACCCCTCGACCGCCGTCGAGGGCGAGTTTCCCTCGCGGTCGGAGAACGCGGAGGGGTACTTCCTCGAGACGGCGGACCTCCGGTACTTCCGGGACCACTACCTGGCGCACGAGTTGCAGGCGTACAACCGCTACGCGTTCCCGATGGAGGCGTGTACCCTCGCCGGACTCCCGCCGGCGACGGTCGTCACGGCGGGGTTCGACCCGCTCCGCGACGAGGGGCGGGCCTTCGCGGATCGGCTGGACGCCGCAGGCGTCGACGTCACCTCACGGAACTACGAGGACGTGATCCACGGCTTCGTCTCGCTGCTCGGCCAGTACGAGCTTTCCCGGGCGCGCCAGGCCATCGAGGACGTCGCGGCCGACCTCGAAGGGGCTCTGTAGTTCGTCGTCCCCGACTAGTCCACGGACTCCGGCTCGTCAAGCCGGTCGAGTCGATCGCTGGCCCGGGCGAGCGCGTCCTCGTCGCCGTCGGTCACGTAGGCGTGGAGTTCCCGGGCGACCGTGACGAGTCGCTCCGCCGTTTCCGGATCGACGTTCCCCTGGAGGCCCCGCAACCGCCTGACGTGGGCGTCCATCCTGTCGAGGACGGATCTGGCGGGATCGTCGAGATCGGTCCCCTCCCAGTCGCGGAGTTCCCCGTAGTACTCACGGACGGCGTCGGCGTACGCCAGCCCGCGTGCCTCGCGCATCGAGTCGGGAACGTCCGCCGGATCGGGCCGGTCGCCCTCGTCGGCCCCGCCCACCAGGGAGACGAAGTAGAGTCGTTCGGCGTCGTCGGGCTGCATCGCCCGCCCGACGAGGTCGGCCGCGTGCATGAGCTCCGCCGCGGCGAGGTACTCGTCGTCCAGCCGTCGCAACTCGCCCTCGTGTATGAACCCCCGCCGCCGGACGTAGGCCCGGCAGGCGTCCTTGGCGGCGTCCGCCACCCGTGGTAACGGGTCGGCGTCCACCGCGTTCCGGACCTCGGTCAGGTCGAGGTCGGCCGCCCCGTTGGTGTGCTGGGTGCGTTCGTCGACGCCGACGCTGTGGAGGCTCTCACACTCCGGGCAGGCCACGCTGCCGGTCTCGTAGTAGGACCAGCGCGCCCCGCAGTCCTTGCACTCGCGCTCGCCGCGGATTCGCATGCGCGCCCCTTCGGCCCGGCACAGCAAAAGCGCGGCGCTCGGTATACCGAGGGGCTCCCCGTCACAATCCCGGGCCACGCCACGATCTGCACCACCGTCAAATTTATACAGGGGCTGGCGAAACCTCCGGGTACCATGTCGTCGCAGTCCCTCCCGCACCACGACACGGAGGATAGAGGAAGCCGTCACCCGGCGGCTGGTCGAGAAATCCTCCCGCGATGAGGACGCCCCTTCTCGTTCGCCCGATCCGGAGCCGTCGACCGACGATCCCGAGCCCAGTTCGGTAGCGTCGCTATCGGTCGCGGACGACGGACGCACGCTCCGGTTGGAGGTAGCCGGCGAGACGCACGTCCTGGACAGAACCGACGCCGTCGAGCTCCGGGATTCCCTCGACGAGGCGCTCACGCGGACGCGCGAGTTCGTCTACACGGCGTCACGCCACCGCGAGGACGGCGGGTACGTCGTCGAACGACGCGGTGCCGACTCCGCGGGTCACCGGAAAGTGTTCGAGAGCTTCGACGGCTGTCGGCGCCTTTACGAGCGCCTGCCCGAGGAGTTCGTCGCCGAGGACGTGACCCGGACGGGCGTGACCGGCGGCCGCCGGCACCTGCTCGTCCGACACTTCGCCGAACACCCCGCGTTCGACTGCGAACTCGTTTCGCGCCAGCCCCTGACGGTCGCGAAAGCCGACGAAGACGGGGTGGAACGACCCCCGGCGGAGGTGGGCGCTACCGACTGAAACCTGCCGGTGGCCGTACGCTTTTCCTCCGGGACCACCCACTGGCGGGTATGCCAGCGCGACCCGCCACCTTCTCGATCGTCGCTCGCGATCCGGAGACCGACGCCGTCGGCGTGGCCGTCCACTCGAAATTCGTCAGCGTGGGCTCCGTCGTGCCGTTCGCCAGCGCCGACGCCGGCGCGATCGCCACGCAGAGCTTCGCGAACGTCGCCTACGGTCCGGACGGCCTCGACCTGCTCCGCGACGGACGGACGGCGAGCGAGACGGTCGACGCGTTGATCGAGGCCGACGAGGAGGCGCCCGAGCGCCAGGTCGGGATCGTCGGTCAGGACGGTTCGGTCGCCGCGTTTACCGGCGACGAGTGTTTCGACTACGCGGGCGACATCCAGGGGGAGACCTACACCGTGCAGGGCAACATCCTCGAGAACCGCGACACGCTCGAGGCGATGGCCGAGGCGTACGAGACGACCGGCGGGGGACTTCCCGAGAAACTCCTCGCCGCGCTCCGGGCCGGGAACGCGGCCGGTGGCGATAAACGCGGCGAGCAGAGCGCCGCGATGTACGTCGCCAAACCCGATGGCGGGTACGACGGCAAGAACGACCGCTGGATCGACGTCCGGGTGGACGACCACGAGGATCCAATCGACGAACTGGAGCGCGTCTTCAGGCTCTACGACGTGACGCTGCTCGAACGCGAGGAACCCGACGAACTCCGGACGCTGGACGGCGACACGGCCGAGGCGGTCCTCGAGACGCTGGCCGACCTCGGGTTCTACGACGGAACCCCCGCCGCGGGGTTCGGCGAGGACGAGCGGGATGCACTGGAGGAGTTCCGCGGAATGAACAACTTCGAGAACCACGACCTCGCCGTCATCGAGGACGCGCTCGCCCGCGGCTGGGACGACGCCGAGGGCGAGGGCGAAGCCCGGATGGTGAACGCCATCTGGCACGGCCTCTCCCGTCTCGACCGGGAGTGACGGCCGACCGGCAGTGCGGGACCCGGCGTGGCCTTTACCCGCATCCACGAGTAGGGTTCCCTATGCGAGACGAGGAGGAAATCCGGGAACAGTACGAGTTCCTCAAGGAACAACTGGACAGCGAGGACATGAAACACGAGGGCGTGAGACAGATGTTCACGTACTACAAGCGAGCGCTCGGGTGGGTGCTCGAGGAGGAGTACATCTGATTCCGTCCCTCTTCGGACGACACGGTTTCGGCCGCTGTCGGTACATTTAAGTCCAATCGGGGACTTGTCCAAGATGACGCTTCGCTTTGGAGGGCCGAAGCGTCAGCGGGGACCAATTCAGGGCGGCAAGCGCTCGCGCGGGTCTTTTCACCCGCGCGACGTGCTTTCCTGTTTCGATACGATTCACCGGCGAGCTACGCGTCCGTTTTCGAGCACGTTCAGCAGGGAATCGGCGTGGAAGGAGCGACGGGTGCGACCCCGGCCCGATCACTCGATGTCGACTTGCCCGCCCGAGTCGCCGTTTTCGTCCCACTCGATTTCGAACTCGACGCTGAGTTCCCCGGGACCGCCGCCGCTCGGCGTCTCCCGTTCGGCCTTGATCTCGAACGTCGGACGCGCCGGGGGATCGAGCGTGATCGACTGCTCGCCCGCGGTGAGCGTGATCGCTTCATTGCCGTCGAGTTTATCCGCGACGGACCGGAGCATGTCGGCGATTTCGGCGCGATCCTGCGAGCGTTCGACCTCGAAAAGCACTTCCTCGGGCATGGTAACGGTAGGCTCTCCAGGAGGATAAAGGCCTCACTCACTCTTCGATGGGGCCGTCCGAACGACCGGCCGCCGACTCGTCCGGTGTCGCGTCCGTCAAATAGGTCGGATCGACGGCGAACGGCCGGATCGTGGTGCTCGACACGAGTTCGGGGAGGACGATCCTGGCGAAGTGGAACCCCAGAACCAGGAGCAGCGGCCCGAGGAAGAGGCCGTACCACCCGAACAGAAGTGGTCCGAAGATGTATGCGAGCATCACGCTGCCGACGTGGAGGTTCCGTCCGGAGACGTAGGGGCGCAACATGAGGTCGGGAATCGAGTCGACGATCACGAACGAGACGACGAAGAAAGCGACCGGAAACCAGAGCACGCCGGGGGCTCCGGCCGTGTAGGCGTCGACGGCGAGGTAGCCGACCACCGGGACGTAGACGATCTTCATTCCGATCACTGGAATCAGGCTGGCCACGCCGGTGAGGACGCCGAGCAAGATGGGGGACGGAATGCCGACAGTGGCGGGGGCGAGGGCGTCCAGGGCGGTGTAGGCGAACGCCCCGATCGCCGCCGTGATGATCGCGTTGAGGATGTTCCCGAAGAAGACGTTCCGGAGATCACCGTCCACTGTGGCCGCGTACGCGTCGAGGATCCCGTGTTGGTCCCCGAAACGGGATCTGCCCCACCGCCAGAGCCGGCCCCCGTCCCGGAGGAGGTAGAACGCGATGGTGATCGTGATGAACAGGTGGAGGAGGCCGTTGAGTACCGCGCCGAGGTACTGTGCCCCCCGTCCCAGGGCGTCCATCAGGGCGGATCGGGCGTCCGATCCCGCTGCCAGGTCGCGTGGATTCTCCACGACCTGCGAGACGTTCACGTACGGGTCGATCAGCCCCTGCAGGTTCCCGGCGCTGACGTTCCTGGCGGCCGTGAACTGTTCGAGTTCCTGGACGGTGATCGCGACCGTATACGCGATCAACAGCAAAACGGGGAGTGCAAGGAGGACGAGGGCGGTGGCCGCTGCCAGCGTCGGCTGGTCGATTCGACGACGGAGTCGGCGGTGAATCGGTCGGGTCGCGTAGTAGACGAAGATCCCGAGGAGGACGGTTCCCAGGAAGGCGTACAGGACGTACGCGAAGATCGCTGCCAGGATGGCACCGAGAGCGAACCAGGCGGCTCGGGCGCGATCGACGGAGATTTCGTCGACGACCATGTCCGGTTCCGGGATCGGTGACGATAAAAAGTCCTCGGGGGTCGTGAACCGCCAAAATATATATTGCTATTTAGGACTATAAAGAACACGGTCGCGACGATGCCGGTCGATCAGTTCGCCGCCGCGCCGTTGGATAGTGAGGTCGTCCGTCTGGGGTTAGCGGCCGCGCTGGGGCTGTTTCTGGGGCTGGAACGGGAGTGGGCCCACAAGGCCGCCGGGGTCCGGACCTTCGCGCTCATCAGCCTCCTCGCGGCCGTCTTCACCGTCATCGGGCGCGAGACGCTCCTCGTCATCGGGGGCGCGCTGGTCATCGCGCTGGCCGTCCTGCTCGCCGTCGAGGGCGTCCTGCACGAGGAGGAAGGGCTCTCGCTGACGACGTCGGTGTCGATGCTCGTGGCCTACGGCGTGGGCGCGCTCGTCGCCGACGGGTTCATCATTGAGGGGGTGACCGTGGCCGTGCTCTCGTCGCTCCTGCTCGTGTTCAAACGGGAGCTCCACAGCATCGCCTGGGGGCTCAGCCGGGAGGAGCTCCGCTCGATCGCGGAGTTCGCCATCATCGCGTTCGTGATCTATCCGCTCCTCCCCGCGGAACCGGTCCCGAGGTCCCCGGTTTCGATCGGTGACGCCACGGTCGAGGTGAGCGTCGAACCCCGCGTCGTCTGGCTCATGGTGGTCACCGTCGCCGCGATCGGCATCATCAACTACGTTATCGTGCGCAACTACGACAGTCGGGGCATCGCAGTCACGGGGTTCGTCGGCGGTCTCGCCTCCTCGACCGCGGTCGTCGGCACCATGCTAGATCACGTCCGCCAGCATCCGGACGCCTCGGCGTACGCCGTCGCCGCGGTCCTGCTGGCCGACGCCGCGATGGCCGCGCGCAACCTTTTCATCGCGATCGGGTTCACCCTCACCGCGGATCGACCGGCCCTGTTCGGGGCGGCGGCCCCGCTCGGGACCGTCATCGTCGGCGGGGTCGGCCTGGCAGTCTTCACCGGCGAGTGGCGCGAATCGACCGACATGGATCTCGAGAGTCCGTTCTCGCTCCGGAACGCGCTCGGGTTCGGGGCGGTCTTCGCCGTCATCGTCGTGGCGGCGGCCGTCGCGGACGCGCAGTTCGGCGTTGCCGGCCTGTACCTGACGGCCGTTCTTTCGGGACTCGTCTCGAGCGCGGGCGTCACCGCGTCCGCGGTATCGCTGTACCGGACTGGGGCCGTCGGATCGACGGCGGCGGTGTACGCGATCCTGCTCGCAACGGCCTCCAGTATCACCGTCAAGGCCGCGCTGACGGGTATCGGTCCCGACCGACGGTTCGCGAAGCGGGTCACCGTCTACAGCGGCGTCCTGCTGATCGCGGCGGGCGTCCTCACCGCGTTCTTTGCCCTGTAGGACGCCACCGCGGTGCCCCCGTTCGACGGGGCGCCCTCCCCCAGCCGGCAAGATTTCGGGAGAAGCGCAAGGACCATAACGAACTTTTTATGCGTTATCCGGTTGGAGTCCGAATCATGGATCGGGATACTGCCGAGCCGAAAGTCGATCAAATGCCCGGCGAGAAAGCGAACGAATGGGTCGAATACCACCAGTCGTTCTCCGCGCCGAGCACGTACGTCTACAACTTCGTCTGGGACATCACCGAGGAGGCCGAAGGACCGTTCCTCACGGACGCCGACGGGAACGTCCTGATGGACTACACGGGCCACGTCGCGGCGGCCCCCCTCGGGTACAACAACCCGAAGATCATGGACAAGATGGAGGAGTTCGACCTCCCGGATCCGGCGAAGATGGCCGGCCAGGACTTCTACTTCAGCGGCGGCGGCACGCCCGAGGACACCGACTTCCCCGGGGCGGCCACCCTCATGGACCGGCTGACGGACCTGACCAGCCACTACGACATGGACACGGTGTTCCTGTCGAACTCCGGTGCCGAGGCCGTCGAGAACGCGCTCAAGATCACCTACGATCACACCGACGGCGGCAAGTACGGCATCACCTTCGACGGCGCGTTCCACGGCCGCACCCTGGGCACGCTCTCGCTCAACCGCTCCAAGGAGATCTACCGCCGGGATTTCCCCGAGATCCCGGGCGTTCACGACATGCCCTTCTGTGACGACCGGAACTGTACGCCCGAAACCTGCGACTGCGGGTTCTTCCCGGGCGGGGAGGACGACCCCTCGCTGCTGGCCCGAAAGATCGATCCGGACAAGGGTCACATCAACCCCGAAGAAATCTCCTACATCATCCTGGAGCCCATCCAGGGCGAGGGCGGTTACCGGTTCCCGAGCGACGCCTTCATGCAGGAGATCGCCGACCTCACCGAGGAGTACGACATCCCGCTGATCGCCGACGAGATCCAGTCGGGCGTGGGCCGCACCGGCGAGTGGTGGGGCGCCGACCAGTTCCCGATCGAACCCGACGTGATCACGGCCGCGAAGGGCGCCCGCGTCGGCGCGACGATCGGCCGCGAGGAGGTCTTCCCGGACGAGGAGAGTCGCCTCTCCTCGACGTGGGGCGCGGGCGACATCGTCAACTCGCTCGCGGGCGTGCTCACGCTGGACGCCATCGAGGAGTACGACCTCCTCGACAACGCCGTCGAGCGCGGCGACCAGATGATCGAACTCCTCGAGGACGCCGACCTGCCCGGCGTCACGGACGTCCGCGGCATGGGCCTGATGCTCGCGGTCGACTTCGAGACGAAGGACCTCCGCGGCGACGTCGTCGAGGCCGCGATGAAGCGCGGCCTGCTCCTGCTGGGCTGTGGCTACCGGACGATCCGGCTCCTGCCGCCCCTGGACGTGACCGAGCGCGAGATCGAACTGTCCGCAGAGATCTTCGCCGAGGCCGTCGAAGCTGCCGCGACGGAGCACTCCGTCGCCGCAGACGACTGAGGACGCAACCGCGACGGAACGGACCTCTCCCTATTTTTCGACCCGCGAGCGACGGGATCGGTCGCCGTCACGCTCGACGTCGCGAACCTTGAGCACCAGCGCGATCGACGCGCCGAGCGCGACCGAGAAGACCGGCCCGCCGAGGACGACGCCCGCGATGCCCGCCAGCCCGAGTTCGCCGATCCGGGCCCATTCGGCCGTCGCGAGAACCAGGAACCCGACCGTCGCCAGGGCGCCGCCACCGATCGTGCCGTACCGGACGAACCGTATCACCCGGGCGGGGACCCTGACGCCCTCCGTCTCCTCGAAGATCGGGGTCGTGATTCGTGGGCCGACGACGGTCACGACTCCGACGACGATGGCCATCCCGAGGGCCGTCCAGAACACCGGCGTGAGCGTCATGTGGGCGTCCCTGGGGAAAGCAGGCGAAAAACGGTTCCGGTCCCAAACGCCGGACTCGCCGGCTCAGAACTGGTAGCGTCGGTCGTCCTCGTCCTCGGACGCCCCCGCGCCGGCCCCGTGGCCGGGCATCCCGCCCATGCTGCCCATGTCATCGTAGCTCATCCCCGCCAGGTACTCGTCGTAGGTCACGTTGTAGGTGGAGCGCAGGTGGAAGTCGAGTTTTCCCGTGTCCACGGTCGTCTGGAAGAGGAGGTGGACCGCTCGCTGGATCAGGTCCTCGGGATCGTCGGGGTCGAGGGCCGCCAGCAGCATCGTGAACTCGCGACGGGCCTCCTCGTCGAGTTCCGCCTCGAACCCCTCGAGTTCGTCGTACGTGCTTTCGACGTCTTCGGTCAGGTCCTCCAGGCTCATGGCAGGGCGTCGGGGTGCGGGCCCGAAACGCCTTTCGTTCCGGGGCGTCGACGGCTCCGGGACGCACGTCCCCGTCGGAATCCCGCCGGAAGCACCAGCGATTTACGATATCGATCCTAACGCCGACCGATGGCCGATGGGGCCTCCAACGGGGCCGACGACGACGTCCGGACGACCGGGAGCTTCCCGGACGACCTCGACTCGGTCCGGGAGGCGTTGCTGTCCTGGTACGAGCGCGAGCACCGCGAGTTCCCGTGGCGGGAGACGACCGACCCCTACCGGATCCTCGTCTCGGAGGTGATGAGCCAGCAGACCCAGCTCGACCGGATCGTCGACCCCTGGGAAGCGTTCGTCGACCGATGGCCGACGGTCGAGGCGCTGGCCGACGCCGACCGCGCGGACGTGGTCGCCTTCTGGTCGGACCACAGCCTCGGATACAACAACCGGGCGCGGTACCTCCACGAGGCCGCCGGACAGGTCCTCGAGGCGTTCGACGGCGAACTCCCGAGCGATCCCGAGACGCTGCAGGAACTGCAGGGCGTCGGGCCCTACACCGCCAACGCGGTGGCGAGCTTCGCCTTCGACGACGGCGACGCGGTCGTCGACACCAACGTGAAGCGAATTCTCTACCGCGCCTTCGACGTCCCGGACGAGGACGCGGCCTTCGAGCGCGCCGCCGGCGAGATCATGCCCGACGGCGAGTCGCGGGCCTGGAACAACGCGATCATGGAGCTCGGTGGACTGGTCTGTCAGCAGACGCCAAAGTGCGACGAGGAGGAGTGTCCGTGGCGGGAGTGGTGTTCGGCGTACGCTTCGGGTGACTTCACCGCGCCTGACGTGCCCACCCAGCCCTCCTTCGAGGGGAGTCGCCGGCAGTTCCGCGGGCGGATCATCCGGGCGCTGGGCGAGCACGACGAACTCGCCCTGGACGACCTCGGTCCCAAGGTGCGGGTGGACTACGCGCCCGACGGCGACCACGGCCGGGAGTGGCTCCGGGAGTTACTCTCGGATCTGGCCGACGACGGACTCGTGGAACTGGAGCACCGCGACGACGGGGCCGTCGGTCGACTCAAACGGTAAGTCGTCCCCTCAGTCGCCGAATTCGTCGTCGTATCGTTCGTACACGATCCGTAACTCCCCGGGCGACGGTTCCTGCGCCGCGTCCCGAAGCGTTTCGAACTCCCCCAGCAGGGCCGTGGTGTCGTCCGCGTTTTCCCGGACGGTCCGTGACTCCTCGCGGACCGTGTCGTACACCTTCTCCAGGATCCGGCGAATCGCGTACGAATCGCTTTTCGAATCGATCTTGAAGGAGGCTTGGTATCGTGACACGCGGGCCGTTGGTGCTCTACCCGAATAACACGCTCGACCGGTACAGCATCGGTTTTATGCATGGGTGCTGAACCGGAGGGTAGGAACGATGTCCACCCCAACCGACATCCGGGATCGTGAGCCATACCCGGTCGAACAGTTCGACGTCAAGGAAACGTATCGATCGGATCTCGACGGCATCCTGATTTCCAGGGACGAGATCCGGGACGAAGTGGCCAGGATGGCCCGGGATATCGCCGAGGACTACCGCACGAACGCCGATTTCTATCCGGTGTGCATCCTCAAGGGGGCGATGCGGTTTTTCGTCGACCTGAACCGGGAACTCGATCTCGAGGTCCCCTATAGCGAGGGGATCGTCCACACGGAACGATACCAGGACGGGACGGCGTCGAAAACGACGGGAGTCGAGTTCTTCCAGGAGGAGGCCATCGCCGGCAAGGACGTCCTCTTCGTCGAGGACATCGTCGACGAGGGATACACGGTGGCAGCGCTTCGCGACCGAATCGAGAAATACGATCCCCGGTCCGTCGAGGTTGCGACCCTCTTCGACAAGGCCGCGAACCGCGAGGTGGAGATCGACCCCACGTACACGGGGTTCGTCATCCCGGACGAGTTCGTGGTCGGGTACGGACTGGACTTCGGCGAGCGGTATCGGGACCTCCAGCACCTCGGCGTCGTCGAAACGGACGGCTAGGGATCGGCACGGTGGGGAGCAACCCCGACAGTCACACCGCTGCGGTCCGCACGCCGCGTATCGCCCTCGATCGGATTCTCGACGATCCTGGCCGGGGGTTCCGAGGACGGATCGCTCCCCAGAGGGGGTTTCGTCGACCCGCTGCCCCGAGTCCTCGACCACGATGTTCACCGCGGAGGGCTCGTCCCGGTCGTCGACCAGGCAGATCCACGCCAGCCTGGCGGCGGTCGTGTCCCCCCAATCCAACGCATCCGGCGACCCCGTCCGTTCGGGCGAGACTCGCAGTGGAAGCGAGGAACTACCGGCGATCCATGTAGGTTCGACGTGGATGACCTGACATATTCCTCACGGGATCGCCTCGGCGACGCGGGTGCCGAGGACGAACGCGCCGGCGCCCGCGGCCGCTCCCAGCGCGAGGAGGGCGTAGTTCGCGACCGGGTTCTTCGCCTTCACTATCGAGTAGGTGTAGTGGCGCGACCGGAGCGGGGCGAACGGCTGAACGCCGGCCGGCGTGAGCGCGTCGGCGGCGATGTGCGACCCGATGGCGACGAACCCCACGAGGAACCCGAACGCGCCCAGGCCGATCGTCGCGGCGATCCCTCGCGAGTTCCCGGCGAGCCCGCCGGCGAGTCCCAGCGCGAGGGCCACGAGGAGGGCGAACCAGATCGTGTGCGTCGCCCCGCGATGTTCCACGAACGGGACGCGCTGGTCGTAGTCGGGGAGGGTGGCCAGCCCGACTGCGACCAGGCCCCCGAGGGCGGCCACCGTTTGGAAGCCCCAGGCCACGACGACGAACGCGACGGGAGCGTAGGCCAGCAGGGCCGCACCGAAATGGCCGGTTCGGTACATCGTCGGTCGGTTCGCTGTCCCGAACCGTAAACGCGGCGGTGGGGTCGCCCGGGGGCGGACGCCCACCGCTGACTCTTTGGGGCTGGTGGTCCACCGTCCGGACATGGCAGATCCGCACGTGATCGCGATTCCCGGGAGTCTGCGCGACGAGAGCTACACCCGGAAGGCGCTCCTCATCGCGCTGGAGGCGGCGGCTGACGCCGGCGGAACGACCGACCTCGTCGACATGCGGGAACTCGAGCTCCCGATCGTCGACGCCGACGCGGACGATCCGGCCGACGCCGAGACGTTGACCCGGCGGGTCCGCGAGGCCGACACCATCCTGCTGGGGACGCCGGTGTATCACGGCTCGTACTCCTCGCCGCTCAAGACCGCGCTCGACTACTGCGGGTTCGACGAGTTCGAGGACAAGACCGTCGGCCTGCTGGCGGTCGCGGGGGGTGGCTTCCCGGTGACGGCGCTCGATCACCTCCGGTCGGTCTGCCGCGCGCTGAACGCCTGGGTCGTCCCCCACCAGGTCGCGATCCCGAAGGCGTACTCGCAGTTCGAGGACGGCGACCTGACCGACGAGGACCTCCGGGAACGCGTCGAGGTGCTGGGCCGGCGGGCCGTCCAGTACGCGAACATCGAACCGGATCCGGACTCGTTCGAGAGCGAGGAGAACCTCGGGGCCTGAAGCAAGTCCGCCCCGCAGCGACGCCCGGAGCCGGTCCGATTGAGTAACGGTTTAGTCCCTCCCGTTCGGCTCCCTTCATCGTGCACGCCATCACCAACAGCGGGTGGGTCGAGGTCATCACCGGAAGCATGTTTTCCGGGAAGACGGAGGAGTTGCTCCGACGATTGCGCCGCGCGGAGATCGCGGGGCAGGACGTGGCGGTGTTCGCGCCGGACCTCGACGATCGCTACGGCGAGGCCACGGTCGGGTCCCACGAGGGGCGCCAGTGGGCGGCGACGGCGATCGAGACCGAGGACGGCGGCGAGTGGACCATCACGGACGAACTCGACGGCGAGGAGGTCGTCGCCGTCGACGAGGCGAATTTCTTCTCCCCCACGCTGGTCGACGTCTGCGAGCACCTGGCCGAGGACGGCCGGCGGGTCATCGCGACCGGGCTCGACCTCACCTATCGGGGCGAGCCCTTCGAACCGGTGCCCCAGTTGATGGCCCGCGCGGCGTACGTCGAGAAACTGCAGGCGATCTGTGCGGAGTGTGGGGAACCGGCGACCAGGACCCAGCGCCTCGTCGACGGGGAGCCCGCCCACGTGGACGATCCGACGATCCTCGTGGGCGCCGAGGAGTCCTACGAGGCGCGGTGCCGCAGCTGTCACACGCTCCGGACCGACTGATGACCCGCTGGATCGAGGACCCGTCGGGCGGGCGCGATCGCGGGCCGCGAGCGATCGTTCGAGCCTGGGTCGAGGTCCTCGTCCGGCCCACCAGGTTCTTCCGGACGGGGATCGCGCCGGGCGATCAGGCGCCGGGGCTCGTCTTCGCGATGCTCGTCGTCTGGATCGAGGAACTCGTCCGGGTCTCGCTCGTCGCGGACGCGTACCCGGTCGCCTTCGGGAGTCCGGCGCTGTCGACTGCGCTCGGGCTGGTCGCCGTGGTGCTGTTCGTGACGCCGGCGGCGCTCCATCTGGTCGCGGGCCTGCAGACGCTACTGCTGGCTGCGGTGTTCGTTCGGGACCGGGCGAACGTCTCGGAAACGGTCCAGGTGCTGGCGTACGCCACCGCTCCCTGCGTCCTGGCGGGAATTCCGGTTCCGGAACTGCGGGCCGGTTGCGGACTCTACGCGACTGTACTGCTCGTCGGCGGGTTGCGAACGGTGCACGGCACGAGGACGAAGCGATCCGTCCTCGCCGCCGCGGTTCCGGCGTGGCTCGTCTTCGGTCTCGGGTTCCGCGCCGCCCCGGCCATCGGCGTCCTCCTCCGGCGCTGGTACATCATCTAGCCGTCGCGGGGCCTCTTGGTCGCCTTCCCCGCCCTTCCCCCAACGGCGTGCTTCAGCGTGGCGCGTAGTCGACGAGGTACCGGCGCGGGGGCCCTGCGTCGCGGTCGACGCTCGTCGCCTCGTACAACCTGATGGACCGTTCCTGTTTGGTGATCACCGGGAAGTCGTAGTGGCGGGCCTGGTATTTCGGCTCGTCGCCGGCTTCCCGTCGTTCCTCGACGAAGGACCGGTGGCGATCCAGCCGTTCGCTGGTGATACTCCGCGAGAACGAGGGCAGGTCGTCGACCTGCTCGTCGAACGCGTCGACCAGGGCGCCGTCCAGTTCGTACCCGACCGAGTTGCGGCCGGCGATCATGGCGGCGAGGGAGGTCGTGCCGGTCCCCCAGAACGGGTCCAGCACCCGGTCGTCATACACCGAGTACATGTTGATCAGGCGGTAGGGGAGTTCGAACGGAAAGGCGCCCGACCGCTCGCGTTCCGCCGCGGCCGCCGAACCCGCCAGGGACTGGAGCGTCCCCGTGAGGTCCGTCCAGACGTCGGAGAACCACTCGTTGCGCTCCTCCCAGAAGTACGCGCTCTCGTGGCGACGGTCGGCGTCGTCCACCGACCGCAACCCGCCGTTTCGAAACACCAGCACGTACTCGTGTTCGAGGGTCACGTACGCGTTCGGGGGCAGGGTTCCCGAGCCCATGAACTTCGTCACCCGGTTCGTGGGCTTGCGCCAGAGCACGTCGGGGAGGGGTCGAAGGCCGCGCTCGCGGAGTGCCCGTAGCACCCGCTCGTGGTTGGGATACCGCACGAACTCCCCGTCGACGGATCGCGTGGCGTCGCCCACGTTGATACACGCGATACCGCCGGGGCGGAGGGTGCGTTCCACCTCGTCCCAGACCGGGTCGAGGCAGGCGTGCATCCGTTCGTACGCCCCCCAGCCGTCGCCCGCCTCGAGGCGGTCGCCGACCCTGGGGTCGAGCGTCTCGAAGGTGTCGTCCCACAGCTCGATCATCGGATACGGCGGCGAGGTGACGACGAGGTCGATCGAGTCGTCCTCCAGTCCCGTCATCGACCGGGCGTCGCCGACGTGGACGACGTGTTCCGTTTCCATCACCGCTGGGCTTGGCCGGCGAAGGGCAAAAGCGGTCGGTTCCGGGTGTCGACCCCCAGTTCCGACCCTCGACAAGTTTATATTCTCCCAAACTAA
>JBLGCL010000057.1:0-15456 GCA_047617305.1 Natronomonas sp. | reverse complement strand
TCCTCGGCCAGTTCGTTCGCCTCGTCCTCGTCGCGCCGATCGCCGTAGAGCACGCGGTCGCGGATGACGAACGGCATCGACCCGACCGTGGCGGTATGCAGGTCGAGCAGGGCGTCGGCCGAGTCGGCGAACCGGTCGTAGACGCGCTCGTCGATCAGTTTCTGGACCTTCGGCGGGCGGGTCGACTCCGCGTCGGCGTCCGGGAAGTGGCGGTTCGGGTCCTCGTCGTGGTAGTAGGAGGTGCGAGTGGTCCGCCGGAGGCCGGCCGGGTTGAGGGTCGGGACGCAGACGACCGTGCCCGCGAGTTCCTCGGGCAGCTGCTCGTCCATGACGTCCAGGGCGGCGGCCATCCCGGTCACCTCGTCGCCGTGGATGGCGGCCGTGACCCAGAGCGTCGGCCCCTCGCCCTCGCCCTCCGCGATGATCACGGGGAGCCGTTCCGGCGTGCCGGTCGGGAGGTCCGTCACGTCGAGGTAGCCGCGTGCCAGTTCGCCGGGTGTCGCGGTCGCCGTACCGATATCCATGCCAGGGTCCCCGCATGGAGCGGCCAAAAAGGCGGGTTTCCCGGCAGTTCGGGGTATCGCTCCCGCGGATCGGCGCGGGACTTACACTGTTGTAATCCATAGGGATTTCCCGTGCACCGCCGGATCGTCATGGGGCTGGCAGCCACGTTCTCGGGGCTGACCGTCCTCCTGGTCGTGGCCGCCCTCGCGGCCCGCCAGCCGCTGGTGCTGCTCGCCGCCATCCCCTTCGGCGTCGTGGCCTACGTCACGTACCGCCAGGCGACCGGCCGACTGCTGGGGTGGACCGGCCCGGGCCCGTTCGGGAACCGATCCCGACGGGGCGCTCGCCAGGACGGGGCCGACCGCGGCCGGCGCGTGGGCGACGCTCGGTCCGGTCCGTGGACGGGAGCCTCGCGGCGGAGACGGGTCGGCAGGAGTGGGAGTGGAAGGGCTAGCGGGTTCGGCGGTACCGGGCCCACCGAGCGGGAGGCCTACCGGATCCTCGACCTCGACCCGGGGGCGAACGAGGCGGCGATCCGGGACGCGTATCGCCGGAAGGTCAAGGACGTCCACCCCGACGCCGACGGCGGCGACGAGGACGAATTCAAGCGGGTGGCGGAAGCGTACGAGACGTTGCGGGACCGAAAGTGACCGAGATCCGGTCGAGTGGTGGCGACGTTCCAGGCGATCGCCAGCCGTAACGGAACTCTGCTCCTTTTCCTGGCGGGGTCGGTAGTCCGTATCTCCCGGACCGCTTCCCTGCGGACGACTCGAAACCATTGGTCACTACTCGGGGGCTGACCCGGCGCGTTCCCGTTCGAGTCGCACCAGGACGCCAGTCGCGTTGTGTTGGATAGCGGTCGGTGACCGATGGGTCGGTGAAGCACCCGCGAAATACTCCGGCAGTCGACACGAATCAGGAGGGGACGTCGACGACCGACAGCTCGTCGTCGAGCGTCAGCGTCAGTTCTTCGTCGTCCGATCGGATGGTGGCCGTCACTCGCACTGGATCGGAGCTGACCGTGGTCTCGATCCGTGTGTGGAGTACGTCGACGATCTCGGAGAGCGTCGGAGCGAGGACGTCGACCCGTTTGTCGTAGAGGAAGCCAATCACGGGGGCTGATCCCATGATACACAGTTCGACGGGGAGTCGCTTGGCGAACCGACAGGTGGCGCACCGCAATTCGCCCCAGGCCTGGAAGGGCGTTCCACAGGACTCGCAGTGCTCTCCAGGACCGACGTCGTGGTCGTCACACACGGCAATCGAGCCCTCGACGGACCCCGCACATTCGCGACAGATCCCTTGCATCATGTACGTCAGATCCAACATGCACCTGTAGAGCCCGGTGGTGAGCAGTTCGTCCGGCGACCGGTCGGTGGCCCCTGCCGGCGGAAACAACGAGTTCAGGATCGTTCCCTCGGGAGCCGCATCGCCGAACAGTCCCAGGCACTCCGTGCAGGTGAATCGGAGCCACTGATCCTCGTACGTCGCGGTTATCGGGGCGCCACACACCGGACAGTCCGTCGTCACCTGGTCGGAAACGTCGGGGCTCCGTTCGCCGGAGACGGCGATCACCATTCTCGCGATTTTCTTCCCCGCCCCGCTCAGGTGGTATCCCTCCTCCGTCTGTCGAACGAAGTGTGGCGTGAGCCTCGAGAGGTGGTAATTGAACTGACCGTTGTCGTCGACGTCGACGCGATGACGAAGGTCGGTGAACGGAATCGTCGTCGTGCTATCGTCGAGGTCGTCGTATTCGTGGAGGGCTTCGGCCCGCCACAGTTCTCGAACGATCTTCAGACGCGTTTCGTCTCCCAGGACCGCGAACACCTCGTCCGGGGACAGTCCGTCCAGTTCGAGTTCCGGGGTCAAGCGGGTTTCGGTCATGTTCATTGGTAGCGTGTATCATTCCATAAAGGTGCCGTGAGCTGGGCCCGGTAGTCGTCGCGATCGATACCGGTCCGGTTTGCAGTCCCGCGCTACTGACTCCGACCGGGCCAGCGGAACGACGGTTCGGCAACGGTGAAGGCGAGTCATCGGACACTGTCCCGAGTTCGTCGGCGGCCGACGCTCGGCTCGGTCCTGCCATGCCCCACCGAACACCGAACGGGAAGGCTTTTAGCGAAACCGTCCCCTACCCGCGCGTATGAGCGCTGACCGGGCCGCGCTCGAGCGGGCCCTGGAACGCGGCGAGGAGGAAGGGGGAAACGTCGAATTCAAGGAACGACTGACCCGGGAGGTCCACCTCGCCGACGGTCGCCTCGAAAGTCTGGCCGCACAACTCCGCCATCGCGTCCTCTCCGGCGACGGGGAGGCGACCTACGTGGTCGGCGTGACCGACGACGGCGGGATCGCCGGCATCGACCCCGACGCCTTCTCCGAGACCATGGACGTCCTCAGCCTGCTCGCCGAGGAGGCCGGGGCTCACATCGAGGAGGTGGAAACCTGGGGCGCCGGCGAGAACGGCATCGTCGGCGTGGCGACGATCAAGGAGGGTGCCGTCCTCGAGACCGACGACGAGCACATCGTCGTGGGAACGGCGGGCCACGTCGATCACGGGAAGAGCACGCTCGTTGGGTCGCTGGTGACCGGCCAGCCCGACGACGGCGAGGGCGGCACGCGGGGCTACCTCGACGTCCAGCCCCACGAGGTCGAGCGCGGCCTCTCGGCGGACCTCTCCTACGGCGTGTACGGGTTCGACGACGAGGGGGCCGTCCGGATGGACAATCCCCACCGGAAGTCCGATCGCGCCCGGATCGTCGAGGAGGCGGACCGCCTCGTCTCGTTCGTCGACACGGTCGGCCACGAGCCCTGGCTCCGGACGACGATCCGGGGGCTCGTCGGCCAGAAGCTCGACTACGGCCTGCTCACGGTGGCGGCCGACGACGGGCCGACGAAGACGACCCGCGAGCACCTGGGCGTCCTCCTGGCGACGGACCTCCCGACCATCGTCGCGGTCACCAAGGCCGACCTCGTCGCCGACGAGCGCGTCGCCGAGGTCGAACGCGAGGTCGAGGGGCTCCTCCGGGAGGTCGGGCGGACGCCCCTGCGGGTCGACCGCCACGGCGTGACCACGGCGGTCGAGGAGATCGGCGAGACCGTCGTCCCGGTCCTCACCACCAGCGCCGTCACGATGGACGGCCTCGATACCCTCGACGACCTGTTCCAGCAACTCCCCAAGACCGCCGGCGTCGAGGGCGACTTCCGCATGTACATCGACCGGACGTACTCGGTCACGGGCGTCGGCGCCGTCGCCTCGGGGACCGTCATGTCCGGCGAGGTCGAGGCGGGCGACGAACTCCTGATCGGGCCGACCGCCGACGGGTCGTTCCGGGAGGTCGAGGTGCGCTCGATCGAGATGCACTACCACCGCGTGGACCGGGCCAAGGCCGGCCGGATCGTCGGCATCGCGCTCAAGGGGATCGAGGAGCGCGAGATCGAACGCGGGATGGTCCTCGTTCCGCGGGAGTCCGACCCGACCCCCGTCCGGGAGTTCGACGCCGAGGTGATGGTCCTGAACCACCCGACCAGGATCGGCGACGGCTACGAGCCGGTCGTCCACCTCGAGACGATCAGCGAGGCGGCCGCCTTCTACCCCGACGAGGGCCAGCTCCTGCCGGGCGACACGGGCACGGCGCGGATCCGCTTCAAGTTCCGGCCGTACCTGATCGAAGAGGGCCAGCGGTTCGTCTTCCGCGAGGGGCGTTCCAAGGGCGTCGGGACCGTCACGGACGTCGTCTCGGAGTGACCCCGACCGATGGCCGACGACGTTCGACCGGTGGACGATGACGCGGCACAGACGGACGACGACGCCTACGGCGGCCTCTTCGGTGCGTTCCCCTACGCGATCAGATCGAGCCACTCGTGGCTGTTTCGTTCCTACGCGATCGTCGGGGGACTGGCTGCCGTCCTCGCCGGCCTGGTGTTCCTCTTCGGCGTGATCGACCTCCTCGGCGAGACGAGCGTCCCCACGAGCGGCACCGTGTCGCTCACGCAGGCGTTCTTCATCGTCGTTGCGCTCGCGGTCGTCGTCCCTCTTCTCGCCCCCGTCCTGGCCGTCGCCCGCTGGCATCGCTTCGGGTTCGCCACGCGGGGCTACGACGGGGCGATGGGCACCGTCGGCTACGCCTTTCTCGCGTCGCTGTACGCGGCGCTCGTCATCAGCGTGCCGCCCAGCGCGCAGGAACCGACGGGTGGCACCCTGGGCCCGGCCGTCGAATTCCTGTACGGTCTGCCACAGTGGGCGGGCCTGATCCCGATAGCGGTCGCCGCGGCGGCCATCCTGGTTCTCTACCGGTTCGTGACGGCTGGGACAGACCCGGGTGAGGCGGATGCGGACGGCGGGACGGACTAAGCTGCCATAGACGAGTTCACACAAGGATTTTCCAACCCGATTATTTCGGAATAAAACCGGATGAGTCAAATATATTCACCCCTGTGATCATAGATTCGACCTGTGAAGGTCGAGTTCGAGTGTGTGATCTGTGGTGAAACAGCGATCGCAAGGGTGAGTGACGAAGACGTGCCCTCCAGCGACGGACCGCTAGAGACGTTACGTGAATGTCCGAACTGTAATATCGAAACGATCTGGATTGAATCCTGAAGGACGTGTTGATCGAAGCCACGTGGCCCGTTCGATGGTCCCTCGGACCGACGCGAAGTCCTGAAATCCGGGCGGATCGTATGCCCGGCCATGAGCGAGACGACGGGCACGTTCCTCGTCACCGAGACGGACGCGGAGTCGGCGGTCCTGCGGAACGTGGAGACCGGGCAGATTCACGCGCTGGCAGAGCAGTCAGATCCCGCCCTCGAGTCGGGCGAGGTGCTGACGGCGACGATCCGGCCGGTGCCGCCGATGGAGGTGACGTGGGAACTCGTCGAGACCGAGGGGCGTCGGACGATCGAGGTGATCGACAGCGACCTCTCGCCGACCAGGCAGGCCGAAAAGCTTGCCGCGGGCGAACCGCCCGGTGAGGTGATCCGGGAGGAGCGGGAGGGGTCGGGCGAGATCCACGTCGTGACCGTTCCCGAGGGCGAAGCCGACGAGGCGGCCAGGGACGTTCTCGAGGACGAGGGAACCGTCGCTCGCGCGGCCCGACTCGGGGCCGTCAGGGTCGAGGTCCGGACCGGCGAGGGGTTCGTGAACGTGCGCTACCTGCCGGACTAACGACGGCGTCGGTGGGGCCGCGAGGCGACATCAACCGGATTCCGCGACCAGCGTCGACACCCGCGCGTTCTCCTTGATTTTGACGCCGGCGTCGGGGACCGTCAGGGGCACCCTGCCCAGCTCCGTCACGTGGAGCGTCGGATGGGTGGCCCCACGCTCCAGCATCGCGTCCCGCGGTTGGAGGACGAGCGGGTCGTCGGTCGCCAGCGACTCGTTGTACTCCAGCAGGTACGTGCCGCCGTCCAGGTGCCACCACTGGTAGTCGTCGTCCTCGTTTCGCCGGACGCGGTCGTGCGACGTGAGTTGGGCCGGGTCGAGTTCCCCGCCGCCGAAGTCCACTCGTCCCGGTTCGGTCACCGCGTACATCTCGGTGACCGACAGGTCGATGCCGCCGCCGTGTACCTGCGTGTCCTCGTGGAGCAGTCCGTCCACGCGATCGAGGAGTTCGTGTCCGGATGGCATACGTGGCGATATTCGGGCCGGCGGGAAAAACCTGAACCCTTCTAAAACTATTAGCTATAGCGACCGGAAACGTTTTGGAGTCCCTCCGTTTACTCCCGATCGATGCCGCACGTCACCGACTCGAACCCGGTGGGATACGACGCGGAGGCCGTGGTCGAGTTCGCCCGTGACGAGACGGACGCCGACCTCCTGGCCGCGGCCGCGTTCACGGCCGACGCCCATCAGTTGCTGTACGTCTCGGACGAGTTCGTCGAGCGCTACGGCTCGCGCGAGGCGGTCGCCGAGGTGACCGATCGGGTGCACTCCTACATCCGTCTCGACCTGATCGAACGCGACCTGTTCGACGACATGGTCCCCGCCGTCGGCTCGACCCGGGCGTTCACGACCCACACCGACACGACCGTCATCGTTCGCGTCCTCTCGGGTGACGAGGGCTTTTACTGTTCGTTCACCCCCGACGCCGACGTGACGGCCGTGGTCGAGGCGGTCGAGGCCGTCATCGACGGCTAGTGGGTTCACGGTCCCCGGACCGTCACACGCCGAAAGCCCCCAGATACCGGTCGACGTCACCAGGGCGACGATCACCTGCAACGGGGCGCCGTCACGGACGTAGTCCAGGAACGTGTACCCACCGGGGCCGTACACGAAGCGGTTCGCCCGGTAGCCGACGGGCGGCATAAACGCGGTCGAGGCGGCGAAGGTCACGGCCAGCACGAACGAGAAGACGCTCGCGCCCAGGGTCGAGGCGGCCTGGAAGGCCACCGGGACCATGAGCACGACGCTGGCGTTGTTGCTGATGACGTTCGTCAGGAGTGCCGTGACGACGTACAGGAGTCCGAGGACGGCGATCGGGAGGAGCGTCCCCGCGCTGGCGACCAGGCCGTCGGCGACCAGTTCGGCCGCCCGGTGTGTTGCAGGGCCGTCCCGAACGGGATGACCCCCGCCAGCAGGAAGATCACGTCCCACTGGACGGACTCGTAAACCTCGGTCGGGCGCAAGCACCCGGTGAGGACCATCGCCAGCGCTCCCGCCAGCGCCGCGGTCACGATCGGCACGCCAGTGAACGGCGCGACCCCGACGACGGCGGCGACGATCCCGACCGCGACCGGCACTTTCGACGTCCGGTAATCGGTGCGTTCGATCTCCTGGGCGACGACGAAATCCCGGTGGGCGTCCAGGCGCTCGACGTTCTCGGCGGTGGCCTGGACCAGCAGCGTGTCGCCGACCCGGAGCCTGACGTCGGCGAGACGCTTCCGGACGAGTTCCGGTCCCCGGCGGATGGCGATGACGATCGCGTCGTAGCGCTGACGGAACGCGGCCGATCGCGGCGTCTCGCCGACGAGCGACGACCCCGGCCCGACGACGACCTCGACCAGGTTCTGACGCTCGCTCGCCGTCTGCAGTTCCGCCTCGTCGACCTCGATGTCGGGCACGAGGTCGAGTCCCTCCGCGACGAGCAGTTGCACCAGGGTCTCCCGGTCGGTCCTGACGACGAAGACGTCGCCAGTCCGGATCGACTTGGGGCCGAGCGGTTCGAGGAAGACCGCGCCGCCCCGGACCAGTTGCAGGAGGTCGACGTCGAACTCCGTCTCCCGCAACCCCTCCTCGACCGTCCGGCCGATCAGCGGGGAGGCTTCCCGGACGACGACTTCGGTGAGGTAGTCGGCCATCTCGAACTCCCGGGTCAGATCCTCCCCTTTGATGCGTTCGGGCAGCAATCGCCGGCCGACCGTCATGAAGTACGCCACGCCGACGACGCTGATCAGGATCCCGACCGGGGTGAACACGAACATCGTGAACTGGCCGCCGACCGCCGGATCGAGGTCGGTCGCCACGGCGGCCGCAAATGTTCGTCGAGGTCCCGATCGGCGTCAGCGTCCCGCCGAACATCGAGGCGAAGGAGAGCGGGATGAGCAACTTCGAGGGCGAGGTTCGCCCCTCGTGGGCCAGGTCCGTCACCATCGGGAGGAGGATGGCGACCGCGGCGGTATTGTTGATGAACCCCGAGATGGGGCCGACGAGGCCGATGGTCGCGCCGAGCTGTCGGTTCTCGCTCTCGCCGGTGACGGCGGCGATCCGATGGCCGAGGCGCTGGATGAGGCCGGTCTCCTGGCCCCCGGCTCAGGACGAATATCGCCAGCACCGTCAGGGCGCGCTGCTGGCGACCCCGGCCAGCCCGTCGCCGAGCGGATCGGCGAGGAGGTCCAGGCCGCCCCTGAGGGCCCCCGCAGCCGCCAGTTCGGCGGTCACGGGGTCGACCAGGAGCAGCGTCACCAGGATCCCGATCGCCGTGACGTCGACCGGCACCGGCTCCGTGGCGAACAGAATCAGCGCGAGTGCGACGAGCCCGAAGACGAACAGGATCTCTGGCGTGACCGGGGGCACGGCGTCTATCTGGACGGGGACCAGAGAAAAGGTTAGGGGGTCGATCGGACGTCGTCCCGCCGGCGCCACGCTCGGGTGATTCCACGGAGGGCGGCCGTCACAGCGAGCAGAAACGTGCCTCCGGTGAGGTCGTCCGTGCTGGACACGAGGACGCCCGACGGGTCGAAGCAGCGGGGCGGGGAGACTCGGCCGAACCGACCGGAGGCCGTCGCGGTGAAGCCGATCCCGGAATCCACGCCTCGAAAACCGGCCTAGTCGATTCTGCCGGCGGTTCGCCTCCGCTCAGTCTCTGGCAAGTCGTCCGGGTCCCGCGCCCGGATGGTGGTCGTTCTTCCACCACCCGGACGGCGGTCACTCCTCCAGGGCCCTGGCGATGTCCTCGTCGGTTGCCTCGTCGACGGTCCGCCGGCTCGCCGTCGGTCGACGGTCGGACTCTGTGACCGCGAGTCCCTCACCGTCGAGTTCGTCCAGGGTTTCGAGGACGTCCTCGTCGCTGGCCTCCTCGAAGCCCACCTCGTCGTCGGTCGAGGCGCCGTCGGGCGGGTCGACGCGCTCGACCGCGTCGAAGACGGTGCCGAACGTGTCGACGACCGACTCGTCGTGCGCCGTCGGGTCGAGGTGGAAGTGGGCCACGACGCCGGCCGACTCGAGGCGGTCGGCGAGTGTCCGAACGAACCGGAGGACAACGTCCGGCGGTGCGTGGGCCAGCAGATCGGTCAACGAGTCGAAACAGAGCAGGATCCGGTCGAGGTCGTCCCACTGGTCGAGGAACGCGCTTATCGAGACGCCCACGCCCTGCAGGTCGCCCGGATCGGCGACCGCGTCGACGGCGACCGCCCCGGAGAAGTCGGGGCCGCCGTCGGCCGCGCTCGATCGGTCCCCATCGCCCACGGCGACGACGCCGCGACGAACGGACTCCCGGTCGGTTCCGCGGACGGGGTCCTCGCCCGTGCCGCCGTAGGCGACGTGCAGTTCACCTACCCGACGGTCGGCGTCGGCCATGAGCATCCCACAGGTCCCCTCTGTGGCGTTCGGATCGTCGATCGAGTCGAGGAGCAACACGTTCGTGGCCTCCCCGACGGATGCGGGATCAAACGTCACTGTCAAACCCCCTTGCCCCCTTTCGAGACGTTTTGCATGTCTGGAACGACACGGAAAGGACTTCTGGCCGATTCGTCCGCCTGCGGCCAGGTCGAGTTCGGGATTCGAAACGCGACGGGTCCCGGTCGACGGGCTACAGTTCCTCGTCCATCAGTTCGACGTCGGCCACGAGGTCGTAGGGGTGCTCGCCCTTGCGTACCCCGTCGAGGATGAGGAACGCCTCCTTGGGCGAGAGGAAGTGCGTCGTGACGGCGCGCCCGAGGGGCGTCGGCTCGAACCCGTCGACGAACTCGTACTCGAGGAGTTTCCCCAGGGCCTGCTTGGTCGGGACGTCGCCGAGCATGCGGTCGTTCAGACGCTTGGCGGCCTTGCCGCCGACCGTGACGTTCGCGAGGGTCTCCTCGACGGCGGCCACCTCGTCGTAGCGGGTGACGACCGGCTCCATCTCACCCTTCAGCAGTTTGAACGCCACCTCGTCCTCCGTCATCTCCATGGAGTTGTGGTAGCTGGCGTCCGGTTCGACGAGGAGGTAGACCACCCCGCGGTCGTGGTAGTCCGGGCGTCCCGCGCGCCCGAGCATCTGGCTGAACTCCTGAACGGAGAGCCACTCGATGCCCATCGCCAGCCGATCGAAGACCACCTGCGAGGCCGGGAAGTCCACGCCCGCCGCCAGCGCGGCCGTCGTGACCACGGCGGCCAGTTCCTGGTCGGCGAACATGCGTTCGACCTGCTTGCGACGGCCGTAGTCCAGCCCGGCGTGGTAGGGCGCGGAATTGTACTCCAGTTTCCGGCTGATCTCGTGACAGCGCCGCCTGGAGTTGGTGAAGACGATGGTCTGGCCGCGATAGCCTTTCGAAGACTCGCGGTCGAACTCCCGTTTCACCAGGCGGTTCTCGATCCGGACCTTCTCGCGGTCGTCGGCGAAGGTGACGTGGCGCTCGATCGGGACCGGGCGCTCCTCGAACTCGACGAGGTTGGCCCCGAGGCCTGCCGCGAGTTCGCGAGGGTTACCGACGGTCGCCGAGAGGTAGATCCACTGCGCCCCGCCGTAGTCGTCGCGCCGGCGTCGGCGACGCTCGCAGTAGTGCTTCAGCCGGGAGATGAGGCCGTCGAGGCGGTGGCCGCGCTCGTCCTCCTTGAGGTTGTGAACCTCGTCGATGACGACCGTCCCGATGTCACCGAGGTCGCGGCCCGTCCGAAGCGCGTGGTCGATCCCCTCGTAGGTGCCGACGATGACGTCGGCGTCGGGTTCGAACCGGACGCCATCGTCGCGAATGCGACTCGCGCCGACGCGGATCGTCACGTCGACCATGTCGCCGTACTCGTCCTCGAAGTCCTCGTGTTTCTGGTTGGCCAGGGCGACCAGCGGGACGAGAAACAGCATCTTGCCCTTGTCGTTGAGGACGCGGTTCAGGCCGGCCATCTCGCCGACCAGCGTCTTGCCGGTCGCCGTGGCCGACACCACGAGTTGATCGTCACCGTCGAACAGGTCGTTCTCGACCGCCAGGCTCTGGACCGGCAACAGGGTGTCGAACCGGTCCTCCAGGAGGGTCTGGACGCCCGGGTGGAGGTTCAACGAATCGGTCGGGACGGGGTCGACCTCGTCGACAGTCGCCGATATTTCGTCGAACTTCGTCAGGTCCGGGTCCAGTTGCCCCTTCAACAGGTCGGTGATCCGGTCGAGGTCCTGGGTCTCGCGCAGGAGTTCCTCCAGGCGCTCCTTCGCGGGCCCGGTGATGTCGCCCTGGTACTTGAGTTCGGTTTCGAGTTCCCGCTTCGCACAGTCGAAACAGACGTCGTCCTCGTCGGCCCTGATCGCCGTGTCGTCGGTGATCGGCGAGTACCGCCCCTTCGCCGCGCAGTATCGGCAGGTCCGCACCACCGTCCCCTCCAGCTGGTACCCGTCGAGCATCGACTGCAGTTCCCGGCGACCCGCCGCGGAGGTCTGTTCGGAGATCCGGATGCGGTCGGCTCGCCGGGCGATCTCGACGAACTCGTCGGGGTCGCGCGGCTCCTCGTTCGATCCGGTCTTGATCCGGAAGCGACCTGGCCTGGGTCCCGCGCTCGTCTCCTTGAGTTCGAGTCGCGCCCGGAACAGGCGGTCCCCTTCCCGGATGACCGTGGCGGTATAGTGGTCCCCTGTCTCATGGAGGAAGAGGGTATCGACGCGCTGGACCTGCCGTGACACGGTGTCGGCTATGGGAACCGGGTATTTGAGGCGTTCGGAAGTCCCCGATCAGTTCGTCGAGGTGGCGTCGCCGTCAGCGTTCTCGTCCGGGTCGACGTCGAACACGCAGCAAAAGACCTCGGCCCAGAGCCGCGCCCGTCGGTCGACGGGCCCGTCGGGCACGTCGTCGGTCGTCGCGTCCCGGAGGATCGCTTTCATCTTAGGTGTACCTAAGTCATTAAGGAGGAAATAGGTTGCGGCTTCCGATCGGGACCGGACTCGATCGTTTGGCGGGGAATGCCTGCCTTCAGACGTCGACATCCAGGTTCTCGTACAGGAACGTCCACTGGTCGAGTTGCTCCCGGACGATCATCGACGTGGGCTTGCCGAGCCCGTGGCCGGTGTCGGTCATCGTCCGGAGCAGGAAGGGGCCGCCGGCGGCCTCGTGTTGCATTCTGGCGGTCATCTTCCGGGCGTGAGAGGGGTGGACGCGGGTGTCGCCGACGGCCGTCTTGAAGAGGATCGGCGGGTACTCCCGGTCCGGCTCGACGTTGTGATACGGGGAGTAGGCCTTCAGCCACTCGTACGCCTCCGGGTCCTCGGGCGAGCCGTACTCGGTGGTCCAGGATTCGCCGAGCAGGAACGCGTGGAAGCGAAGCATGTCGAGCAGCGGGACGGCACAGAAGGCCGCCCCGAACAGGTCAGGACGCTGGGTGACGACGGCGCCGACCGAGAGGCCACCGTTCGACCCGCCGGCGACCGCCAGCCGGTCCGGGCGCGTGTACCCCCGATCGACCAGGTGTTCGGCTGCCCCGACGAAGTCGTCGAAGGTGTGTTGCTTGTGTTCGAGCATCCCCTGCTCGTGCCACGCCTCGCCGAACTCCCGGCCGCCGCGGGCGCACACCTGCGCGTAGACCCCGCCGTCGGCCAGGAATGGCAGGTAGAAGCGACGGAAGATCGGCGTCACGCTGTTGCGGAACCCGCCGTACCCGTAGAGCACGGCCGGATTGTCGCCGTTGCGGTCGATCCCCTCGCGGTGGACGACGAAGACCGGCACGTCGGCCCCGTCGGTCGACTCGAACCACTCCTGGCTCACGACGAGGTCATCGGGGACGTCGACGTCAACGTCCACCCGGTCCAGGACCGCGATCGTCCCGTCATCGAGGGCCGCCCGGACGACCGACGGGGGCCGGTCGAACGACTGGACGAGGTAGAACGCCTCCGGGACGTCCCGGTTGGCCGTCAGCCCCGCCACGGTGCTGTTGTCGGGCAGGTCGATTGGTTCGGGGGCTCCGCCGTCGAGATCGTACCGCCGGAGTCGCGAGGTGGCGTCGCGCTGGTGGTGGGCGACGAGTCCGTCCGCCGCCAGGGTGATCGATTCGAGCGTCCCCTCGCGTTCGGGGACCACCACGTCGAGGTCGTCCGGGTCGAGTTCGCCGTCGCGGCGGCCAGCCTCGCGGAACCGGTCGAGCGAGCAGCCCAGCACCTGCCCTTTCGGGGCGTCGTACTCGGTCTTCAGGTAGACGGTTCCCCGGTGGAGGCTCACCTGGAACGGGGCGTCGTACCCGGTGAGGACGGGTTCGAACTCGACGTCGGTCTCGCTCCCGTCGGTTTCGACGGCGACGTGGAGATCGGTCCCGCCGGACATCTCGCTCAGACCGAGCACCAGCGTCCCCGTTTCGCGGTCGGTCCACAGCACGGGCCAGACGTGGGGATCGTCGTGTTCGAGGAGGACCGGGTCGGCCGCCGTGCCGCCCTCGGGGTCTCCATCCGCAATTTCGTGGTGGCGGAGTTCCTTCTCCAGTTGGCTTCCGTCGTCGGGGCCGCCGGTGGCGACGTAGTAGAACCCGTCGCCGCCGGGATCCCAGGCGAACATGCCCGGGTTGGTCCGGCCGACGCCGTCGAGACGATCGATTTCCTCGCCGGTTTCCACGTTGAGGACGTGCACGTCGTACTGCTCGTCGCCCCCCTCGGTGGCTCCGTAGGCGACTCGATCCCCCTCGTGGGAGGGGGCGTACCAGCTGAGCGAGCGGGTTTCGTCCCACCGGTTGGGGTCGACCAGGACTCGACGCTCGCCGTCGAGGCCGTCCCGGACGTACAGGACGGGGTGGTCCTCCTCGGGACCCTCGATCCGCTGGAAGTACCACCCGCCGCGGACGACGACGGGGTTGTAGCTCGTGACTTCGGCGAGCCGCTCGAATCGCGGTCGGAGGGTCTCCCGCCGGTCGGTTTCCAGGTGGGGATCGGCGTATTGGTTCTGGGCCTCGACCCACTCGCTGACCTCCTCGGTGTCCGCCTCCAGCCAGCGATACGGGTCGACGATTTCGTCGCCGTGGTACGCGTCCGTCACCGGGCGACGCTCGGTGTCAGGTGGAGTTGTCATGACTCACGGTTCCGGCGGTCGGGTGAAAACGTTCCGGAAAGGGGCGACCTGGACGGCAACCGGCGTCCCCGTTCGCCGCCGACTGTCCGAACCGCCGGGCGCCCGAGGATTATTGTCGTTCCCTTTATAATGTGGTGTCATGACCAGAACGGACGACGAGGTGGTCGTCGAACGGCTCCCGGCGGACGAGGCCTTCGACCTGGTCGGCCACGAGATCCGACTGGACGTCCTCGTGGCACTGGACGAGGCCGACGGTCCACTGTCGTTCAGCGACCTTCGTGAACGGGTGGGGACGCGAGACTCGGGGCAGTTCAACTACCATCTGGACAAACTCACGGACCGGTTCGTGGAGCGTAGCGAGGAGGGGTACGTCCTGGCCGATGCCGGCCGTCGGTTGACCGGGGCGATTCGGGCTGGCGGGTTCACGAAGACGCTGGAGGCTGACCCCGTCCCAGTGGAGGGGAAGTGTTTGCAGTGTGGGGGCGATCTCGAGGCACAGTTCCGCGGATCGAACGTCCTGGTCACCTGTACGGAGTGTGGGTTCGACGTGACCAACCCGGAGGTCCCACCCGGAATCCTCCAGGGGTATCGGCCGGACGAGGTCCCCGGCGTCCTCGACCGGTGGGTCAAGCGCTCGCTCTACACCGCGAAGCTTGGGTTCTGTGAATACTGTGGCGGGCGCATGGACCCGTCACTGGTGCGGACCGAGGATCTCGATTCCGATGGGGCGGACGAACACGGGACCGAGGCGATGGTTCACTACGAGTGCGACCGGTGTGACTTCCGGTTCAACGGCGTGCTGGGGTTCGCACTGCTCGCTCATCCGGCCGTGATCTCGTTTCACCGCGAACACGGGATCGACGTTCACGAGGAACCGTTCTGGACGTTCGACTGGCTCGACCTCGACGGGGCGACGGTCACGAACGAGGACCCGCTCCGCGTCGAGACCTCGATCACGCTCGAGGACGAGACACTCACGGTCGTCGTCGACGAGTCGCTCGACGTCGTCGAGGAACGCCTGGAGTGACGGCCCGCGCCGTCCCGGGGAACCGCTTTCACTCCGCCAGTTGGATCTCGTCGTCCCCGTTCGGGACGGCACAGAGGAAGGCGCCCGGTTCGTCGCCCTCGTTGCGGTACCAGTGGACGACGCCCGCCGGGATCAGCAACGAGTCGCCCTCGCTCACCGCGAACTCCTCGTCGTCGATGCCCACGACGTACTCGCCCGAGAGGACGTACTGTTCGTGTTCGACCTCGTTCGTGTGTCTCGGGACCTCGGCACCGGGATCGAGG
>JBLGCL010000056.1:0-15471 GCA_047617305.1 Natronomonas sp. | reverse complement strand
ACGCGATACGTTCCATCCTGTCGCGTGGTTCGGCCGCCTCGTCGCCCCCATCGACCGCGAGTGGGATCACCCCGGACTCGCAGGCACGATTGCAGCCCTGGCACTGCCCCTCGTGGCCGCCCTGATCGTCGGCGCCGCGGTCGCCGGCGTGGCGAGGGTTCACCCGATCGCGGGGGCCGTCCTGGCTGGCGTCGCGCTCTTCGTGGCGACCAGCCTCCGATCGCTGCTCGGAACGGCCGATCGGGTGATCGGACTGACGGAGGACGACCTCCCGGCCGCGCGGGAGGAACTGCTGGCGCTGGCGGGCCGGGACGCGAGCGACCTCTCGCCCGGGCAGGTCCGGAGTGCCGCCACGGAGAGCGCCGCCGAGAACCTCGCGGACGGACTGGTGGCGCCGCTGGGCGCCTTCGCCCTCCTCGCGGCAGCGGTCTCCGTCGCCGGCCGTCCCCGGCTCGCGCTTCCCCTCGCGGCTGCCGGCGCGGCGTGGCTCAAGGCGGTCAACACGCTCGACTCGATGCTCGGCTACCGGCACAAGGCGGTCGGCGGACCGAGCGCGCGCCTCGACGACCTGGTCATGTGGCTGCCGGCCCGGGCGAGCGCGCTGCTGCTGGCCGTCGCCGCTCTGAGGCCAGCCGGTGCCGTCCGGGCCCGCCGGTGGGCGTCCGACCCGCCGTCGCCGAACTCGGGGTGGCCGATGGCGGCGCTCGCGCTCGCGATCGACGCCCGCCTCCAGAAGCCGGGCGTCTACGACCTGCGTCCCGGCGCCGCGCTACCGACGGTTGCCAGCGCGCGGCGGGGCGTCAGGATCGTCGGCGTCGCCGGGGCGCTCGCCTACGCCGTTGCGGGGGTGGTCGCGTGGTTCTGAGCGCCCTCCGCGGCGCGCTGGGCTTCCTGACGCGCCTGCCCGTCGGCGCCGACGAGGACGGCTGGGAGGCGTTCCGCCGGACGCCGGCCGCGATCCCGGCGGTCGGCTACGTCGTCGGGGTTCTCGCCGCGCTCCCGTTCGCGGCGGGCCCCCTCGTCGCGCTCCCGGATCCGTCCGTCGCGCTGGCCTACCTGGTCGTCCTGTACGGCCTGACCGGCATCACCCACCTCGACGGGCTGGCGGACTGCGCCGACGCCGCCATCGTCCACGGGGACGCCGCGCGCCGGCGCGAGGTCGCGAAGGACGAGACGGTCGGCGTCGGGGGCGCGGTCGCGCTCGGAGTCGCGCTCGTCGGCCTCGCGCTCGCCGCGCTCGCGCTGACCGCACGACCGCCGGTCGCCGCCGTCGCCATCGTCGTCGCCGCCGAGGTCGGCGCCAGAACCGGGATGGCCGCGCTGGTCTGTCTCGGCGACGCCCCCTACGACGGCATGGGCGCGAGACTGACCGGCGTCAACGGTCGGCGGGACCTGGTTGCCGTCGCCGCCGTCGCCGCGCCAGTCGCGGTCGTCCTGCCGGCGCTTCTCGCGAGCGGGCCTGGAACGCTGCCAGCATCGGCCGGGGAGCCTGCTGCGCTCGCCGCGGCGATCGTCGCGACGTTCGTCGGCGCCCTGGCCGGCACCTGGCTCGTCTACGCCTGGGCCCGCTCGCACCTCGGCGGCGTCTCGGGCGACGTCCTCGGCGCCGCGAACGAGGGAAGCCGCCTGCTCGCGTTGCACGCGGGGGTGATCGCGTGGACGCTCTCCTGATGTGTGGCGGGCCGGGGACGCGCCTGGACGCCGACGTGGAGAAACCGCTTTTCGAGGTCGGCGGCGAACCGATGGTCGACCGTGTCCGGCGGGCACTCGGAGGGAGTCGGATCGACCGCGGCCACGCCGTGGTCTCGCCACACACGCCGGACACTCGCGACTATCTCGACGGAACGCTCCCGCTGATCGAGACCCCGGGCGAAGGCTACGTCGCGGACCTCGACGTCGCCCTGGACCGCGTCGAAACGCCGGTCCTGACCGTGGCGGCCGACCTCCCGCTGCTCGACCCGGCCGTCGTCGACCGGGTGCTCGACGCGTACGATCGAGGGGGTAGCACCGGGTCGATGACGGTCGTCGTCCCGGCCGCGCTGAAGGATCGGCTGGACGCGAGTTGCGATACCGTGGTTCGGGCCGAGGACGTCCCGGCGGCGTTCGACGATCGTGGGGAAGGGGGGATGGACGGGAACGGAAACGAAGACGGGTTCGCGTGCGACCTGGCTCCGACCGGGGTCAACGTCGTCGCGGACGCACAGGAGGACACCATGTACCTGAGCTACGACGCACGACTCGCCGTGAACGTGAATCGCCAGTCAGACGCCGCCCTCGCGGAGGCCCTGCGATGCGAGTGATCCTCGTCGCGGGGACGACCCGCACGGCGGCCATCGAGGGGATCAGCGCGGCGGGGGCCGATCCGGAGGCGATGCCCCACACGCCGAGCGCAGACGCCGAGATCGTCACCTACGGCGACGTGGTTCGCGCGCCGTCGGTTCCGGTCAGTCCCACCGGCTGTCCGACGCCGGCGCTCGTCACCCGCGCCGCGCGGGACGTCCTCGGGTTCGACCTGACCGTCGTCGACGGCGGCCTCGCAGAGCCGACGGCCGCGCCGACCGTCGACGTCGGCGCCGAACCGGGCGGGGACGTTCGGGACGAGGAGCCGGTTCCGAAGGCCGACGATATCTACGAGGCAGCCCGCGAACTCGGCCGCTCGTTGCCCGACGACGAACTCGTGATCGGCGAGACGATCCCCGGCGGGACGACCACGGCGATGGGCGTCCTTCGAGCACTGGGCGAGGAGTTCCCGGTCTCGTCGTCGTTGCCGAACAACCCGATCGAGCGCAAACGCGAGGTGGTCGCGGCTGCACTGGCCTCCGCCGACGCCAAGTCCGGCGATTTCGCCGATGATCCGATCCGGGCGGTCCGCCACGTCGGCGACCCCGTGTTGCCCGGGGTCGCCGGACTCGCGGCCGGCGCGCTCGAGCGGGGGGCCGAGGTGACCCTGGGCGGGGGCACCCAGTTGCTCGCCGCCGCGGCCATGCTCCGCCAGGAGGGCGTCGACGCGCCGCTTCGTCTGGCCACCACCTCGTTCCTGGCCGAGGACGTGAACCTCCAACCGGCGGTCGACCGGCTCGACCTCGAGTACGCGGTCACCGATCCGGGGTTCGACGAACTGGAGCACGTCGCGGCCCGGCGCTACCTCGCGGGCGAGGCCAAGGAGGGCGTCGCGATGGGCGGCGCGCTCTGGCTGACCGCGGACAGCGATGCCTATCGATCGGCACTCAGACAGCAGTACGTGTCGCTGGCCGATCCGATCGTGGCCGCGGCTGCGGACGTCGCCGCTGACGGGGACTAACGATGGATCCCGAGGACGTCGCACAAGCCCAGCGGGTCCCTCATGGCGGCGCGACCGACTCGGACGTCCTGGACTTCAGTGCCAACCTCAACCCACGGACTCCCGAGGGTGTCCGCGGGGTGTATCGCGACGCGTTCGACTCGGCGCGGCGGTATCCCGACGACACCTACCCCGAGTTCCGGGCGGCCGCGGGCGAGTACGTCGGCTGCGATCCCGAGGACGTGATCCCGACGCCCGGCGGGCTGGCCGCGATCCGCCTGGCGATCGAAGTGACCGTCGAGGCCGGGGACTCCGTGCTCGTCCCGGCGCCGAGTTTCGGGGAGTTCGCCCGCGAGGTCCGCCTCCAGGGTGCCGAGCCGACGTTCGTCCCCCACGACCGACTGCTCGAGAGCGACCCCGGCGATCACGCGCTCGCGATCGCCTGCACGCCGAACAACCCGACCGGCGACGCGTACGATCCGGACGCGCTCCGGGCGTTCGCGGCGCGCTGTCGCGATGCCGGGACGCCCCTGCTCGTCGACGAGGCGTTCCTCGGGTTCACCGACCTCCCGGGCCTGGCCGGCGAACCCGGGGTGATCGTCGCCCGCTCGCTCACGAAGCTGTTCGGCTTGCCGGGCCTCAGGATGGGCTTCGCGGTCGCGACGGGCGACCTCGGGGACCGGCTGGCGACCGTCCGCCGGACCTGGAACCTCTCGGCGCCGGCCACGGCAGTCGGCACCCACTGCATGCGCGACGAGGCGTTCGTCGCGGAGACCCGCCAGCGCGTCCGCGAGGAACGGGGACGGCTCCGCGAGGGGCTGGCCGACCGGTTCGGCGTCCACGACTCCGACGCGCCGTTCCTCCTGCTCGACGTTACGGATGGGTCCGGAGTCATCGACGCAGACAGCGAGACCGCGGCCGACGTGGACGCCATCCTCGATGCCGCCCGTGACCGCGGGATCGCGCTCAGGGACGCCCGGACGTTCCGGGGGCTCGACTCGCACGTCCGCGTGGCCGTCCTGGATCGCGACGCGAACGACCGACTGCTGGAGGTCTTAACCCATGTCTGAGACGCCGACGTCCGAACCCGCGACCGACGCACAGCCCACCGAACCGACGCTGTTCGAACCGACGATCGAGGAGGGCGTCCTGTGCCTGCGTCGCCCGCGGACCCGCTGGCTCTCGGGCGGCTGGAACGGCGGCGAGTACGAGGGGCCGGCCGCCTACAGCGTCTCGGTCCCCGAAGGCTGGTCGTGCGAGAACGTCGAGGAATACGTCGACGACCGCCTGGCGGCCGCCGGGTTCGAGGACCCGGGGCCGACGCTGATCACCGGCGTCGACCACGAGCACGTCCGCGGGGCGCGCTGTGGACCGGTCGAGGCCTACGCGACGGCCGGTGTGTCGAATCCCGCAGCACTACCCATGGCTCCCGACGGCGACCCCGATCCCGACGGCGAGAACCTGCCGGACGGCGAACTCGTCGCCGGGACCGTCAACGTCGTCGTGGGAACGACCCGCTCGCTCGCGCCGGGGGCGCTGGCCAACCTCCTCTCGGTTGCGGCGGAGGCCAAGGCCGCGACGCTGCTCGCCCGAACGGGCTTCCCGGGAACGACCTCCGACGCGGTGATCGCGGCCGCGGATTCCGACGGCGAACCGGCCGACTTCTCGGGGAGCGCAACCCGGGTCGGCGCCGCCGCTCGCGCTTGCGTCCGCGACGCCGTCTACGCCGCCCTCCAGTCGCGCTACGAGAACGATGACGAAGCAGCCGTGCCGGCGTCGGTCGAGGACGCCTCGTACGGCGTCTCGACGGGCGTTCGGGCTGCGGTGTTCGACCTGTAACCTGTGAATTGTCGGGATGGGCAGGCGGTTCACGATGGCTGATCCGTCCCTGGTGTCGCCGACGCCCGATCGCGACATCACAACTTTTTTTATAATTATCAATAGGTTGAACGTATGGCATATCTGTTCGGCGTCCTCGGCGGGTCAGCGTTCGTAATCGCCGGCCTGGTGATCGTCCGTCACTCGGTGCGGATCGCGCGGTTCGTCCTCTCGGTCGCCAGCGTCAACGCGGCCTCGCCGAGCGGGGTCGCGAACTGGTACGTGAAGGGTCACGGCGTGATAATGGCGCTGTTCGGACTGTTTATGCTCCTGTTGTCGCTTCGGGCGTGGTGGTGACCTCGTCGACCTCTGGACGGTGAACGTCGAGGGACGGCCGTTTCGACGCGTTTCCTGGGTGAAAACGGGTTTTGAGCTTGGACAGGGGATTTATCCGTTCCGCTCGTTCCCGCAACCATGACGGATCGATCGCGCAGACAGGTGCTCAGGTTGAGTGCGCTCGTGGCGGCGAGCAGCCTCGGCGGCTGTGCCTCGCTCTCGAGCACCGGGAGCGATCCGACGACCGGTCGGCCGACCGACGGGCCGCCGAATACGGACCCGCCGACCGACACACGGACGACGGTTCCGCCGGGCCAGCAAATCGACGACTGGCAGTACGAACCGGCGGATCTCGGCCAGGGTGGCGGCAAGGCCGGGGGCGGCAAAGGCGGCAACGTCACCATGACAGGCACGCCGATGGCCACCTATCAGGCGCAGTCCGCGTCGGGCGATATCGGCCTCGCTGCGGGCGGCGCGAAGGACGTGGTCACCTTCCGGCGGAACATCGAGGAAGGGTACCTCCCGATCCCCTCGTCGATCCCCTACGAGGGGCTGTTCTACGACTACTACTTCGACACCGGTGCGAACGGCGACTGCAAGGGGACGTTCTGCCCGGCGTACTCGCCCGCGATCAGCGAGGATCCGCTGGCCGACGAAACGGAACGCTACTTCACGGTCGGGCTGGACTCGGGGCTCTCGCAGTCGGCGTTCTCGCGCAAGAAGCTCAACCTCGTCGTCGTGCTCGACGTTTCGGGATCGATGTCGTCGGCGTTCGACGAGTACTACTACGACCGCTTCGGCAACAAGCAGGAGGTCGAAAATCACACCGACCGGCCGAAGATCGAGGTCGCGAAGGACGCGCTCGTTTCGCTGACGAAGCAGCTCCGACCCGGCGACCGGTTCGGGGTCGTCCTCTACAACAACGAATCGACGGTCGCGAAGCCGCTGAACCCCGTCGCAGAGACGGACATGGACGCCATCCGTGGGCACATTCGGGAGGACATCGAGGCCGGCGGCGGGACCCGGCTCTCGGGTGGCCTGACCGACGCCGAGGAACTCCTCGCCGAGTACGCCGACGCCGACCAGCGCGAGTGGGAGAACCGGATGATCGTCCTGACCGACGCGATGCCCAACCTCGGGAACACCAGCGAAGGTGGGCTGGAGGACACCCTCCAGGACTACGCCGAGGACTCGATCCACACGACGTTCGTCGGCGTGGGCGTCGACTTCAACACCGAAATCATCGACGGCATCACGTCGGTCCGGGGCGCGAACTACTACAGCGTCCACTCGGCCGACGAGTTCGAACAGCGCGTCGCCGAGGAGTTCGAGTACATGGTGACGCCGCTGGTGTACGACCTGGAACTCGAACTGGACGCCCCGGAGGCCAGCGTCGCCAAGGTGTACGGCTCGACCGCGGCCGAGGACGCGACCGAGGACCTCGTGAAGGTGAACACGCTGTTCCCCTCACCCAAGCGCGAGGGCAAGGCCAGGGGCGGCGTCGTCCTGGTCAAACTCGCGGACGCCGCCGGTTCCGAACTCGACCTGGCGGCATCGTGGGTGACCCGTGACGGGAAGACTCACGAGACGACCGAGAGCGTCACGATCCCGGACCGCGACCCGGACTACTACGCGAACAGCGGGATTCACAAGGCGGTGTTGCTCACCCGCTACGCGGACCTGCTGAAATCCTGGATGATCGCCGAGCGCGAGGGCGACGAGGAGGCCCCGGTATCCACGTCGGAGGGGATCGAACCACCCGAGGTCGAGTACGACGGCCGGTGGGAACAGCAGTCCGAGCCGCTGACGGTCTCCGAAACCTACCGGCGGCGGTTCGACCGGTTTGCGGACTACTTCGAGCGGGAGATGGCGGCCCTCGGGGACGAGAACCTCGAACAGGAACTCGAGATCCTGCGAACCCTCGCGACCCACGACGGCTGATCGGCGGCGTTTTCTATCGAACCCAGCCCCGACCGCCGGGGGCTCCGAACCCGAACCCGAACCGCCTTTGGTCGAGTGTGCTAACTCGTCCCCATGACCGACGACGAACACGCCGAGACGGAACGATCCGAAATCGTCGACGACCCGCCGGAACCACGGCCCATCGAACCGGCGGTCCCCGAGGAGTTCGGCCTGGTTCAGGTCTGGTGGGGCGACGGCAAGGGGAAGACGACGGCCGCGCTCGGGATGGGTTTCCGGGCGGCCGGTCACGGCTACCGGGTCCACCTCCTGCAGTTCATGAAAGGGGGGACGCCGAGCGTGGAGGACGTCCGCGGGGAGTACAACGCCATCGCCGCCGTGCCGGGGTTCTCCTTCGAGACTAGCGGCCACTACGGCTGGCACCGGCGTTTCGGCGACGCGGAAGACGAGCATGCCGCCCGCGCGAAGGGCGCCCTCGACCGCGCCCGGGACCTGATCGAGGCGACCACCGGGGCCGACCACTCCTCGCCGATTCCCTCCGGCGCCGATCCCGAAGCGGGTCTCGACATGCTGATCCTCGACGAGGTGCTGTACGCGGCCAACCGCGGTCTGATCGATCCCGACGACCTGGTCGCGTTAATCGAGGGGAAGCCGGACGACCTCGAACTCGTCCTGACCGGCGGGCACGAACGCCCCGATTACGTCGACGAGCACGCCGACCTCGTGAGCGAGGTCCGCAAGGAAGTCCATCCGATCGACGCCGGGCAGGGCGCACGGAGAGGTACGGAATACTGACGCGAGTGCCGAGCATCGAAACGGACCGCCGGTACCGAACGGGCTTTCGATCGCAACCACACGTAGCGACGGCCGAAGACGGTGCCGACCGCACCGTCCCGAAGGTCAGTGGAGCGCGATGTACGTCCTCGTCGAGCCCACGCCCTCGATGCTCTGTAACTCGGTCGAGACGGTGTGCAGGAGGTCGTAAACCTCGTCGCTCTGCATCTCGATCATGAGGTCGTAGTCCCCCGCGATCACGTGCGCCTCGCGAACGTATTCGAAGTCCTGGATCGCCTGGCAGGCGTCCTCTGACGTCCCCGATGCGGTAATCGCCGTGACGAACGCTCGGACCATGTGCCTCGTTACGGTATCCCGGTTGATAGCTTTTTGCGCGACCGGCGGGAACCCGGTGGATTATTGCCCGTCGCACGGCCACGTTCCCATCGATGCTCGTCGTTGCTGGTTCCCGTTCGGCCGACGTCGTTCCCGTCCCCGGCGGGGGGAGTCCGCGGGAGGGGCACCGATGACCGAGACCCTCCTGATCGCGGGGACCGCCTCCCACGTCGGCAAGTCGACGGTCGCCGCGGGGCTCTGTCGCCTGCTCGCCGACCGGGGGGTCGACGTCGCACCGTACAAGGCCCAGAACATGTCGAACAACGCCCGGGCCGTCCCGAGCGCGACCGGCGAGGGATTCGGCGAGATCGGCGTCTCCCAGTACGTCCAGGCGCGCGCGGCGCGGGTTCGGCCGACGACCGACCACAACCCCGTGTTGCTCAAGCCGCGCGGCGACGGCGAGTCCCAGCTCGTGATCGACGGCGAGGCGGTCGGTCACTTCGAAGCCGGGGCGTACTACGACCGGACCTGGGGCCGCGCGGTGGACGCCGCCCGCGAGGCCCACGCCCGGCTGGCCGAAGAGCACGAGGTAATCGTCGCCGAGGGCGCCGGTTCGATCGCCGAGATCAACCTCCACGACCGGGACCTGGCGAACGTCGAGACGGCACGCTTCGCCGACGCGTCGATCCTCCTCGTCGCCGACATCGAGCGCGGCGGCGTCTTCGCCTCGCTGGTCGGGACGCTCGAACTCCTGCCCGAGGACCTTCGGGAGCGCGTCGTGGGCACGGCGATCACGAAGTTCCGGGGCGATCGCTCGGTACTGGATCCCGGGCTCGACGCTTTCGAGGAGCGTACTGGCGTCCCCGTCCTCGGCGTGCTGCCCTACGATGATCCGGGGTTGCCGGCCGAGGACAGCGTGGATCTCCCGGCCGAGGGCGAGCGGTCCGTCGAGGGGGCCGACGACGGGATCCCGGACGAGCGCGCGGCGAGGATCGCCGTGCCGCGACTCTCCCACATCTCGAACTTCACGGACCTCGAACCGCTGGCGGGCGAACCCGGCGTCCGGGTCGACTATCGCCCGCTCGACGCCGGGTACGACGACGCGGACGCGGTCGTCCTCCCGGGGACGAAAAACAGCGTCGACGACCTGCTCGCCTGCCGGAAGGCCGGCCTCGACGACGCGCTCCGCGGCTTCGACGGTCCGATCGTCGGACTCTGTGGGGGCTATCAGTTGCTCGGCGAACGGATCACGAACGCGGCCGTGGAGGGAACCGGCGACCGCGACGTCGTCCCCGGGTTCGGGTTACTCCCCGTGGAGACGGAGTTCTCGACGGACAAACGGGTCGAGCGGACCGCGATCGACCTGAACGGGGTCGGCCCACTCGACGGCGCGACCGGAACGGTAACCGGCTACGAGATCCACATGGGCGAGACCCGGCCGACGGGTGCGGTCGACCGGCCCTTCGACGATCCCGAGGGGGAGCGGGACCCGGTCTCCCTGGGGGCCGCGGACGGCGCGGCGCTCGGGACGTACCTTCACGGGCTCTTCGAGAATCCCGTGGCCCGCGACGCCTTTCTCGACGTCACGTTCGGGTCGAACTCGGCTGACCGGCCCCCGGAGCGGACGGTCCCGTCCGCCATGGATCGGGCCGCGGACCTGGTCGAAACGCACCTCGCTCCCGACGTCCTTCAGCCGCTGGACGGGGGACCGGACTGAATCCGCTCGGGAGACTCGACCGTTCCTCGCTCCCGCCGGACTGTCGCCCGTCGATTCTCCGCCGTGACCGGGGTTGCTGACGGTACGCGGTTGACAACGTTAATGACCGTGAGGAAGAAATCCCCGACATGGACAGGAAGGCCCTCCGGATCGTCGCCCTCGCCCTCCTCGTTCTGGTCGTCATTTCCGTCGCCGCCGCGACCCTCGATTCGAGCAGGCAGACGGAATCCGGCGGGTTCGGGATCGGCCCCGGTGCGGGGTCGATCGAGTCCGACGACGCGGAGGACCCGGGGAGCGTCGGCGATGGCGAGGGTGGCGGCGGGGTACCGTTGAACGAGTCCTTATCGGAGGGGACCAATTCCGGCTTCGGGATCTGCATCCCGTTCTTCCTCCGACTCGAAGGGCAACTCGCGCTCGTGCTCGCTCTCGTGGGGATCTGGGTCCTGATGGCGAAGCTCAGGGATCGAATGCTCGCGTTTGCAGGGACCTACGTCATCGCGATTGTGGGGTTTTTCGTCCTCCTCTTTCTCACCAACTGTGGCGGGCGGCAACGCTTCGACATCAGCATCGCCACCTCGGCCGCGGGCGAGGCCGGTGGCAGGCTCGGCGAGGGGCTCTCCGGCGCGGCCAGTGCGGTTAACGAGACGCAGATTTCGCCCATCCTGTTGGTGTTCGCGGGGGTCTTCCTGGCGGTACTCGCGGCTGCAATGGTAATGAACAGCGGCGGGTCGGACGAGGATCTCGTCGATGAGCAGGTGGCGGAGGACGGCGACGCCGGCACCGAACGGACGCTCGAGGCGATCGGCCGGATGGCGGGGCGGGCGGCCGACCGGATCGACGAGGTCGGCGCGTTCGAAAACGAGGTGTACCGGGCCTGGACGGAGATGACGACGGAGCTCGACGTAGACCACCCCCAATCGAGCACGCCCGGGGAGTTCGCCACCGAGGCTATCGACGCCGGCATGGCGCCCGAGGACGTGAACCGCCTGACCGAGCTGTTCGAGGCGGTCCGCTACGGCGGCCGCGAGCCGACCGAGAAACGCGAACGGACGGCGATCGAAACCCTGCGACGCATCGAGGACCAGTACGCGGACGACTGAGGCAGGTTGCTCCTCGTCGGAAGCCGGGTTTGGGTTTCCCGACGGAGCGACGGACCGGTGTATTGGCCCCCGGAGGCGGTCGCCGGGGATCGGCCGGTTCCCTTCCCGAACTGCATTAATTTCGAGAAACGTTTACCAACTTTCATATGTGTGCTGGCGGGAGGTGGGGTATGGACAGGGATGCCCTCCAGACGGTAGCGCTTGCCCTCCTCTGTCTTGCCGTCATCTCCGTCGCTGCGTCGACGCTCGAATCGAACGAAAACGTGGATTCGGGCGGGTTCGGCATCGGGATCGGTCCGCCCACCACCGGGGACCAAGACGGTGGGTCCCTCGGAATGGGAGGCGAAGGTGGCAGCGGGTTGCCGTTACCGGAGTCCTTCTCCGAAGGATCGATGTCGATCAACGGCGTCTGCGTTCCGTTCTTCCTCCGGGTAGAGGGGCAACTGACGCTGTTGCTGGCACTGGTCGGTCTGTGGCTCGTCCTGGCGAAACGCCAGGATCGGTTTCTCGCAACGTCAGGCACGTTTCTCACCGCCGTGTTCGGCGGATTTCTCCTTCTCTTCGTGACGGACTGTGGGCCTTCGAGCCCCTTCGACATGTCAGTGCCGACGTCAGCCGGTCAAAAAGCGGGCGGCGGCGGGATTGGTGGCGGCTTTTCCGGTGCGGTCAGTGCGGTCAGCGAACCACAGGTATCGCCCATCCTGCTGGTGTTCGCGGGGTTCTTTCTCGTGGTGTTCGCCGCCGCGATGGTGATGAGCGGCGAGGGGTCGGACGAGGACCTCGAGGAAAAACTGATCGAAGACGAGGACGACGAATCGGCCGACACGACGGACCTAGAAACGATCGGTCGGGTCGCCGGCCGTGCGGCCGACCGAATCGATCAGATCGAGTCCTTCGAAAACGAGGTGTACCGGGCCTGGGCCGAGATGACGACCGAACTCGAGGTCGACCATCCGCGATCGAGTACCCCAGGGGAGTTCGCTCGCGTGGCCGTCGACGCCGGCATGGCTCAGGAGGACGTGGACCGATTGACCGAACTGTTCGAGGCGGTTCGCTACGGCGGCCGGGCCCCGACCGAGGAACGCGAACGGACGGCGATCGAAACCCTGAGACGCATCGAGAACCAGTACGCGGATAGAGGAGGTCAGGAGTCGTGAACTTCAAGGACTCGATCGTCGGGCTCGGGATCGCGGTAGCCGTCGCCGGCATCGCGATAGTCGTCGATCCCGGATTGGCCGGATTGGTTCCCAGTTCCCGGTTGTTCGTGATCGTGGCCGGCGTGTTCATCCTCTTCCAGGGCGTTCGAGTCACGCGGGCCCGCCGACGGACGGAGTTCCCCGAAGCCGAGACGCCGGACTTCGAGGCGTCGCTCCGGGTCCCGACCCCTGGGGAGGAGCACGACGAGTCCCTCGAACGGACACAGGTGGCTTCTTTCAAGGACACCCGCGGTCAGACCTCGGCCCAGGACGACGCGTATCAACTCCTCCGCTCGGTCGCGATCGAAACGATCACCCAGCGGAGGGGCTGTTCGGAGGAGGAGGCCATCGAGATACTGGAAGCGGGCACGTGGACCGACGACCCGCACGCAGCCGCCTTCTTCGGCGCCGACCGCGATCGGGGGATGGTTTCGGTGCTTGACGCGTTGCGGCGCGTCGGCCAGGCGGAGACGAAATTCCAGCGCGAGTTCCGGCACGCGGCGTATGCGCTCCAGCGACTGGCGGAAGGAGAAGGGGAGGGCGCCCGGGAATGAGCGCGGAAGCGACCGGATCGGAGTCGGAATCGACGACACCGATCGACCGCGGGACACGGGGCTCGACGGACGCGTCGACGGCCGACGACGGAGCGGCCGACGCGACCGCCGGGAATCCGATCGTCTCCCGAACCGACAGGGTGACGAACCACTGGCGCGGCGTCTCCGCGATCGTCTTCCTGGCGGGCGGTCTCGGCGTCTTGACCACGACGCCGTCCCTGCTGCTCGCCTCGCTGGTCGGCGTGGGATACCTCGCGTACGCCCGGATCGGGTCGAGCCCGACGGTCGCGCTGTCGATCCAGCGCTCGCTGAGCGACCCGCATCCGTCGACGGGCGACGAGGTGGAAGTAACCGTCACCGTCCGGAACGAGGGCGACAGCACCCTCGTGGACCTGCGATTGATCGACGGCGTCCCGCCCGCGCTGTTCGTGTCCGACGGGGTACCGAGACTGGCGACGTCGCTACGACCCGGCGCGTCCGCGACGTTCCAGTATACGGTTCTCGCCCGCCGCGGCCGACACGACTTCGATCATCTCCTCGCGATCGCGAGGGACCCCGCCGGGAGCGTCGAGAGCGAGGTCGAAATCGAGACGGCCACGACCCTCACGTGTACGCCTTCGCTCGATACGACCGCCGTGGTCCCGCTGCGGGCCCAGACGTCCCAGTACGTCGGGCGCGTCGATACGTCCACGGGGGGCGACGGCGTCGAGTTCTTCTCGACGCGCGAGTACCAGCCCGGCGACACGCTCTCCCGGATCGACTGGAACCGGTACGCCCGCGACCGGGAACTCACGACCATCGAGTTCCGCGAGGAGCGAATGGCGACGGTCGTCCTGTTGCTGGACCTGCGCGGGGAAGCGTACAAGCAGGCCGAGGAGAACAGCCTCCACGCGGTCGACCGCTCGGTCGACGCCGCCGGACGGCTGTTCACGGCGCTGCTCGAGACCGGGGACCGGGTCGGAATCGCCGCCCTGAGCCCGGAGGACGTCTGGCTGGCGCCCGGGACTGGAAACGAACACCGCGCCAGGGCGCGGGAACTGCTGGCGACGCACTCTGACCTGTCGCCGACGCCCAACGAGGAGTACTTATCGATCTACCTCCGTCGAAAGAAACTCAGGGAGCGGTTCCCGGCCGACGCGCAAGTCATCCTCCTGTCGCCGCTGGTCGACGACGCGATCGCCCGGACTGCGCGGTTGTTCGACGCCCACGGGCACCTGGTGACGGTCATTTCGCCCGACGTCACGAACGACGACACCGTGGGCCACACGGTCGCGCGGATCCAGCGGCGCAACAGGATATCCGACCTCCGAAAACACCAGGTCCGGGTCGTCGACTGGCAACGCGACGAATCGCTCGCGATGGCCCTGGAGCGAACCCGCAAGAGGTGGTCTCGATGAGTTCGACCGACCGGGCCGATGATGCCGGTCGATCGTCCGACGCACCCGAAGAGATCGACAAGGAGGTCGACCGTGGCGACGATCCCGACTTCCATCGCACCGACCGGGAGATCACCCGGCAGCCGACGAAACCCGGGATCACGATCGCGGTCGTAGCGGCGACGACGGCGTCGGTGTTCGCGCTGTTCGGCGGCCCCTCCGCGTTCGGGGTGACCATGATCGGGTTCGCGATCTTCGGGTTCGGGTTGCTCGGCGCCAGGCGCCACCTTCTCGACTTGGGGGCGCTGGGCCTCTTCGGGGGGGTCGCCTTCGGTGCGCTCCAGGGGGCACCGGTCCTGTCGGTCCTCCTCGGGACCGTAGGGACGGTGGTCGCCTGGGACGCCGGCGAGACCGCGCTGTCAATGGGGCGCCAGATGGGACGGGAAACCTCGACGTCGCGAGCCGAGACGGTCCGCGCCCTCGTCGGGACGGCCGTCGGCCTCGTCGCGATCGGCTTGGGGTACGCGATCTTCCGCGCGGCGAGCGGCGGACAGCCGACGTCCGCGTTGATCCTCATGTTGCTGGCGGTCGTGCTGCTGGTTTCGGGGCTCCGGCTCTGAATGTTCCGGCCCGCCACGGTCAGCGGTCACACCGGCGCACCGTCGCGGTCCGATGTCGAAACGGATAAAACGCTCTCCCGGCAACTCGGACGTGAGCCGAGGTAGCCTAGCCTGGCCAAGGCGCCTGCCTCGAGAGCAGGTGTCCGCAAGGACTCGGGAGTTCAAATCTCCCCCTCGGCGTTTTCTCTCGAACGATGTCCGCGAGCGACCGCGTTGCGTGTCGCCCGCTTTCCGTGAGCGAGAAACGGCGGTCCGGGGATTTGAACGAGAGGAGACGCAGCGCGAACGACGTGAGTGACCGTCTCCGCGTTGTTCAGATCTCCCCCTCGGCGCTTCTCCGCAACAACAGACGACGAGCGTCGCGAGTCGTCCACATTGCGGGAACGGCGGTGCAGAGAATTGAACGTTGCCAGACCCGGAGCTGAGCGAGCAGGTCTGGATCGT
>JBLGCL010000055.1:0-15752 GCA_047617305.1 Natronomonas sp. | reverse complement strand
GAGCGTGAAGGGCTGGCTCGAGGACCGGTTCTTCCCGATCTATCGGTACGTCCGACGCCGGGTGAGGCGGGAGGGACAACAGCCGACGTCGCGGTCCACCGGCGTCGAAGACGAGGCCTGATCCGATCAGTCGACCGCCGCCTCCGGTCTGACGGTCATGACCGGCACCGGCGACTCGCGCACGACCTGTTCGGCCACGCTGCCGACGATGAATCGATCGATCCCGCTCCGGCCGTGGGTCCCCATCACGACGAGATCCACGTCGTTGTCCACGATGTACGCCAGGATCGCGTCGGCGACCGGCCCCTCCGGAACGTATCGTTCGACGTAGTCCACGCCGGCCGTCTCGGCGGGGCCGCTCACCAGGTCGAGCGCCGTCTCCCCGAGTTCGCCGCCGGGGTCGCTTGCGACTTCCTCGTCGATGACCCCCGGCGGGGCGTCGCCGATCCGCCCGACGTAGAGCGCGTGGAGCGTCGCCCCGTACGTCTCGGCGACGTCGAGGGCGTGTTCGACGGCGGCCGCGGCCGGATCACTCCCGTCCGTCGGGATCAGGACGTTCTCGTACATGGTCCGACGTTCAACCCGGCGCCCCAATACGTTTCCGACGTTCGTCGGATCCCGGGCTGATTTCCGGATTCCGACGGCGACTCCGGCATCGATCCGATCCGGAAAGCAATCGAAGGAGTACCTGACGGTCGATCGGGGTTCAGTCGTCGGCGGCCGCGGTCTGCACCGGCGAATCGGTTCCGATGTACTTCTCGTTGACCTCCCACTCGCCGTCGTCGTTCTTGATCATGTACTCGCCGTAGTAGGGGACGCGGTGGTGGACGGTCGCGCGGAACGTCTCGCGGATTTCCTCCTTCGTCATCTCGCCCATCGACCGGAGGTCGTCGTTGCGGTTGAGACAGCCTTTGAGGTAGCCCTCGTGGGTGACCCGGACGCGGTGGCAGTTCGAGCAGAACTCCTCGTTCTCGACCGGATCGACGATCTCGACCATTCCACCGTCGGACGCGTCCGACGAGGTGCCACTCGCTTCGCTCGCGGCATCCCCGTCGATCCAGTAGCGGCGCCGGTCGTGCATCTCGCGGTGTTCGATCTCGTCGGCCTGCTCGGCCAGCCAGTCGTGGACGCGCTGGATGTCCACGTTCCACTCCGGGTGACCGGTCAGTTCGGGCATGTACTCGATGAGCTGGAGGCGGAGGCCCTCGTTCTCGGCGACGTGCTCGACCATCTCGGGGACGTAGCCGGCCGTCTTCTCGAAGACGACCATGTTCAGCTTGACCGGCGTGAGGCCGGCGTCGACGGCCGCCTGGACGCCCTCCAGGACGCGGTCGTAGGCGCCGCTCTTGGTCAACTCGGCGAACGCCTCCGGGTCCAGGGCGTCCTGGGAGACGTTCACGCGTTCGAGGCCGGCGTCGACGAGCGCCTCGGCGCGCCCGGGCAGGAACGTGCCGTTCGTGGTGAGCGACGCCTCCATCGAGTCGGGGGTCCGACGGATGATTTCCTCCAGGTCGTCCCGGAGCATCGGCTCGCCGCCGGTGAACTTCACGGCGTCGACGTCGAACCCCTCGGCGACCTCGAGAAAGCGGACCACGTCGTCGGTGTCCATCTCGTGGTCGCGGGCGTCCATTGGCCCCCGCGTGTCCCCCAGCCCCTCGTTGTGACAGTAGACGCAATCGAAGTTACAGCGGTCCGTCAACGAGATCCGGACCCCGGTCACCTCCCGTCCGAACCGGTCACTCAACATACTCGCCCCTGGTGGACGCGAGTTCTTAAACTCTCGGACAGAAATCCGATATATGAAACCGTTCGTGATTTCATCGTAGCGAGAACCGTCGGTAGCGCCGGTTGGTTATTCCGACGAAACTTACCAGTTGTGGTTTCGAGCGCGACGACGTAACCACGTCCCATTGCGATTCCGAGAACGTTCATCGTTACCAACCGACACTTTCGACGTTCTCGACCGTAGAGCGGGGGCGAACGGTCGAAACTGACCGCTGGCAAAACCCTTTTCGCCGGGTGGCTGCCAACGGAGAGTATGGACGACGACGAGATTTTCGACCGACTCCGCGAAATCGAGGACCCGGACCTCGGGGACGACATCGTCTCGCTGAACCTGGTGAACGACGTCGAGATCGACGGGGACGAGGTCCACGTCGACCTCGCGCTCGGGGCGCCGTTCGCGCCCCACGAGACGGAGGTCGCCGATCGGGTCCGGGAGGTTCTCCAGGACGCCGGCCTCGAACCGGAACTCTCCGCCAGCGTCGACCGGGGCGTCTCGGCGGAGGAGGACGTGCTCCCGAACGTCACGAACATCATCGCGGTCGCGTCTGGCAAGGGCGGCGTCGGCAAGAGCACCGTTGCGGTCAACGTCGCGGCGGGACTCGCGGACCTGGGCGCGAAGGTCGGGCTCTTTGACGCGGACATCTACGGGCCCAACGTGCCCCAGATGGTGGACGCCCGGGAACCGCCGGAAGCGACCCCCGACGAGACCCTCGTTCCGCCCGAGAAGTACGGCATGAAGCTGATGAGCATGGCGTTCCTGGTCGGCGAGGACGACCCCGTGATCTGGCGCGGGCCGATGGTCCACAAGATGCTCACGCAGTTCTGGGACATCGTCGAGTGGGGCGACCTGGACTACATGGTCGTCGACCTCCCGCCGGGAACCGGCGACACCCAGCTCTCGCTCCTCCAGAGCGTCCCCGTCACCGGCGCGATCATCGTCACGACGCCCCAGGAGGTCGCGCTGGCCGACGCCCGCAAGGGGCTCGAAATGTTCGGCACCCACGAGACGCCGGTCATCGGGATCGCCGAGAACATGGCGACGTTCGTCTGCCCCGACTGCGGCTCCCAGCACGCCATCTTCGGCGAGGGCGGCGGGAAACGGTTCGCGGAGGAACACGAGATGCCCTTCCTCGGGTCGATCCCGCTCGATCCGCAGGTCCGGACGGGCGGCGACGAGGGGCGGCCGATCGTGCTGAACGACGACTCGACGACCGGCGACGCCTTCCGCACGATGACCGAGACGGTCGCGAACAACGTCGGGATCATCAACCGCCGCCGCCAGTCGGAGGAGTAGGAATGTCGCGGTTCGATCCGGACGAGGACCGGGTTCGGTTCCTCCGGGAGATCGCCGAGGACGTCCGCGGCGAATCCTCCGAGAGCAAGCAACTCGCCAGTATCATCTACCGGATCAGCGACCTCTACGACGAGGACGAGGAGACCAGCCCGCGGGAGATCTACCTCGCCGTCCGGAACATCATGAACGTCAAGGCCCGGGGTGGGCTGAGCGACCGTGAGGGCGACTGAGCGCCCTCACTCCCCCTCGGGCGCGTGCCGGTTCACGTTCTCCCAGACCTCGGTCATCAGTTCCCCCGTCATCTCGACGAGGGTCTCGACCGCCGCCGGGTCACCGGGGGCGGCACCGAGATCGCGGATCGCCTTCGTCGTCGAGAGGTGGTGGACGTGGACCGTCCCGTCGTCGTCCTCGTACACGCCGGTCACGCAGGGAAGCATCGCCGCCAGCGTCGGGTCGATCTCCAGGGCCTGCTTCGCGATCTCGGCGTGGCAGACGATCAGCAACGCGGTCCGGGGGACCTCCTCCTCCAGAACGCCCTCGATCATGTGGTCGAGTCGGGACACCGCGACGGTCTCGAACCCCGCGAGTTCGTGTTCGAGCTGGACGTGCGGGACGGCGTCCTCGAAGGGAACGTCGAGCGTGGTGTGGAGCGCTTCCCTCACGACGGGTGCCTGTTCCGGATCGCCGCTCGACGAGTCCGAGTCGGTCATGGCCGGCTATACGGAAAGGGAGGGGAAAAGTGCATCCCGCTCCGCCGAATGGCAACGCGATCCGTGCGAGACTCGTTCTCCGGGCGGTGAGGCTGTCGGCTGCGCTCGCCCGTTCGGAAACGACCGGCTCACCAGTACGGCGTCGAAACGCTGCCCGCCCAGCGGATGCCCGCAAGCGCGGAGACGACCACGAACGCCGCCGCCAGGGCCAGGACGAGGATCGGACTCGCACCGACCAGCGTCCGACTCGCCATCGACGCCAGGGCACCCACCGTTGCGAGGGCGACGACCAGCGCCGCCAGCCACCCGAGGAGTTTCAGCCAGGCCATAGGCGAGGTGACGACGGGGGCGCATAAAAAACGGCGGCTTCAAGGGCGTCGCCGCATGAGGGCGTTCCATGACCGTTCTGGCCGTGCTCGCGACGCCACCACACGACGGGATCGTCCTCGAAGACCTCCCGACGACGGCCCCCGTGTCGGCCACCGAGGCCGCGTCCCTCTACGAGGCGTTCCTGAAGGACACGTTCCGCGCCGTCGAGGCGAGCGGGGGGGACCTCCTGGTGAACTATCGCGCTGCCGAGGACCTCCCCGAGGACGCTGGAGTCCAGGACGCCGAGAGCGACCTTCGCGACGTCGCGGCGGACGCCCTCGACGACGTCGACGGGGTGCGCTTCGAACCACAGGTGGGCTCGACGTTCGCGGCGCGGGTCGGCAATACGATCACGCACCTCATCCGGGAGGAGTCGGACGTGCGAACCGCTGCAGCCCTGCCGGGAACCGCGCCGCTGCTCGACCGGACGCTCGTCGACAGCGCCGCGATGAAACTCCGGACGAACGAGGTCGTCCTCGGTCCGGCCGGCGACGGCCGGGTGTACTACGCGGGGTTCTCCGAGCCGATCGACTTCGAAGACGCCTACGTGGCTCCGGAGATCGTCACGCTGAGCCGTCGAGCGCGCGACGCGAGCCACGACGTGGAGTTCGTCGCGATGCTGCCGAGGGTCGAAACGGGGGCCGACCTCCGGGAACTCGTGGCGATCGTCGAGGCCCGGCAGACGGGGGGTCGGGCCGTTCCCGAACACACGGCAGGGACGATCGACGACCTCGGGCTCCGGACCGTGGCGGACGAGGACGGCCCCGAACTCGTCCGCGAGTGATCGACAACTCTTAAAATACGGGCCGAGAACCAGTGATCGAGGTGGGGTGGCAGAGCGGACGATTGCGCCTGCCTTGAGAGCAGGTGGCCCTTGAGGCCTCCTGGGTTCGAATCCCAGCCCCACCGTCGCTCCGAGCCTTTTGACACAGTTCCGGGCCCTTTCCACGCCCGTCGGCCGAGTTCGCCGACATGGTCGTCATCGAAACCGACGCCGCCCGTGTGGTGCTCGACGCCCTCGACCCGAACGCCGACGGATCCGTGTCCGAGGCAGTCGACGCGATGGCGTTCCAGCGTGACTTCTACGGTACTCACCTCGAGGACGTGGACGGGGAGGCGTTTCGACGGCTCCTGACGGCTCCCGAACGCGTCCCCGACCACTTCGCCCTGGACGCGCTCGCCGACGGGTTTCGAGACGCCGGCGACAGGGTCGACGAGTTGCGCGAGCGAGTCGACGCCCTGGAAGCCATGGAGACGGAGCCGATCGAGGACGACGTTCGCCGTTACCTCCCGGAGACCCCTGCCCTCGACGCGACGGTCCACGGAGTGGTCGACGGGTTCAACGGGGGGTTTCCAGCACGACGGCGACGTGGCGGTCAGCGTCCTGCGGACTCGGCCCGGGGAGTTCGGTCCCAAGCTCCGGCACGAACTCCACCAGGTCGGAGCCTGCGAGGTTCGCGGTGACGACCCGTTCGCTCGCCTGACCACGCCCGTATCCCCGGAGCGCGACGTCGCCGACGTGATTACGACGATCCTCCTGGAAGGCCTGGCTATCGCCGGCGCTCAGGCGGGCTGTCCGTGTACGAGTCGAATCCGGACCTGAAGCCGACGATCGACGACTACCGGGACCGCGAGCCGGAGGTGTTCGCCACCGTGGACGAAACGCTCCGCGAGGTTGCGACCACGGACGATCCACAGGCTCGCCAGTCGCCGGTCGATTCGCTGGTCACCGATCCGGACGCCGCCCTCCCACCGACGCATACGTCGGGAGCCGGATGGTCGAAACGATCGAGGCGGTCCAGGGCCGAGCGAGTGCGGTGGCCCTCGTGACCTCGCCGGAACGATTCCTGCCGACCTACCGGGCCGCAGCTCCCGAGGGGAATGCCCGGTCGCTTTCGGCGAAGACGGTCGAAGTGGTGTGCGAATCCGTTTCGACCGTTGACCCCTGACCCGCCGTGGACCGAAACGCCGTGAACGCGGTCAGCGACGGAGGTAGTACCCGAAGACCAACGGGGCCACGAGCATCGTCAGGGGAACGAAGGCCCACACGTACCCCGCGAGGAGGTCGTACTGCTGGAGGAGGCTCGACCAGCTGTTGCCCGCGACGTAGTGACCGAACAGGAACTCGAAGGCGACGGTCAGGCCCAGCCAGAGGACGCCGACGGCGAGCAGTTCAGTTCGGGTGTGTTCGAACGCCCGCCGCGTGAAGTAGGCGTAGGAGACGAGCGCCAGCAGGGCGATCAGCGTCGCCGTGCTGAGTTGGTGAGCGGCCAACTCGGAGGTCGACGGGGCGACGATCACCTCGCGGAACGTCGCGTTCGCGATGGCGACGGCGACCGTCAGGACCCAGACGGCGGCGGCGTAGATGAAGACTTTCGGAGGGAGCCGCCGGTCCGTTGCGGCACCGGTGGTTGCCGACCGGGGATACGTCGTGCTCATGGAAGCGAATACCCCCCGCGAGGAAATATAGAGGGTAGGATACGTGCTGGCACGATTCGGTCGAACCGCGGTCGATTCCCTCCGCCGAGGTTACGTCGGAGGGAAACGGTTACCCGATCGTGGCTACCGAACGCCGCGAACCGTGTCACCGTCGTGGCCACCGGAGGAGGCGAACCGTGTCGTTTGCATGGTAGGGGGACTCGAACGGCCGCTGGAACTCGAACGTTCGCGACTGGAACTGGAAGGATCGCTCGATTCGTGGCCCGCGGCCCGGGGGGACCGGCCCATCAGGAACGATGAATTCGATGGGTCGCATCGCGAGACATCGACGCCGTAGCAGGCTCGTGGCGACCGAATCAGGGAGTCAGAACGAGAGTTCCTCGTCCCGGGCCACGTTGTTCGATCGGTCGTCGTACGCCTTGCGCCCGACGTGGTCCTCGTCGAGGAGGCACATTACGGTGCTGTGGAGTCCCACGGCCGACGAGTAGGTCGCCTCGTTGCTCCGCTCGATGATCGCTTCGATGGCCACCGAGTCGCCGTTCGGGGCTTCGATCCTGGCGTCGCCGACCGCCTCGATCACGTCCGTAGGGTCCGCCGGGAAACTGCACTCGCTGCCGAACAGTTCCAGGGTCTCCGACTGGTCGAGTTCCATTGGAAAGGACCGTAACGACCACACACGGAAACGTCTTGGCCCGGCCTGTGCGAGATACCTGACGCCGCTATCGAACGAAGCGCCGGCCGTCCCGAGGAGGGGGACCTCCCGTAGTAGGACACATCCGGCGACGTGTCCGGAGACGGCACGGGCCCCGGTCGATTCATGCTGTTACAGAGCGAACAGGTGTCGAGGAATTTCCATGCTCACCACGTTCAGAAACGCAGTTCGCCGCCTGCCAGGGGCTGCTCCGGGGGCGTCCCTCGCGCTCGACGACCACCTGCCGACGTTCGACGCCACGGTCCGGCGTCACGTCGTGATCGACGCCGCGGAGTTCGCGAGGATCGCTCGTCCAGTCCGGTACCGGCCGACCCGACCGGCGGGCCAAGCTATCTCTTTTAGGCGAGAGAATCCCGCCGTCGACGGCGCTTCGCGCCGTCTGCCCGTGGCGTCTTCGACGCCACGCTGTTCACGGCGGGCGTGAATCTCCGCACGGTAAATTTACGTGTACGGTGGCCGTACTGGGTGCTGACCGACGTAAAAACAACCAAGATAACTCCGAATCAGCAGGGCAGAACCTTGATCCCACTGTCGGATAGGAGTAACGGCGGCGTGGCCCCGCCAGCACCCCGTCGGTGTGCAAACCCTAAGAGAACACCGAACCACGGGGCCGACCGTGTGGGAAGCCCCGTGTTTACGGCGGGGAGGAGGTCACTACTCCGCGGGACGGGAGTTCACTCCATGGACGATCGCTACTGGAGGCGAGCCTGAATGGACCTCGCGATCGAAAATACCACGTTGCTCACCATGGCCGGCGACGGCCTCGGGATCGTCGACGACGGAACGATCGCGTTCGACGGGACGGACATCGCCTCCGTGGGACCGGCCGACGAGTTCGACGGCGCTCCGGATCGGCGGATCGACGGGACCGACCTGGTGGCGATGCCGGGGCTCGTCGACGCCCACCGACACACCTCCCATACGCTCCTGCGGGGCGCCGCACAAGACCTCCCCGAGATCGAGTGGATGACGGACGGCCTCGGGCCGGTCTCCCGCCACGCGGACGAGGACGACCGGATCGCGGGCACCCGTCTGGGGGCGATCGAAGGGTTACTGTCGGGCGTGACGACCGTCTGCGAGTACGCCGGCGAGGTCGGCGACCTGGTCGAGTCGGCCTACCGGCCTCTGGGCACGCGCGTCGTGGCGACCGAGACGATCAACGCCGTCGTCGACGACCGCGAGGAGCGCGGCCCGCAGGAGCCCTACGCCTTCGACCCGGAGAAGGGCGAGGCGGCCCTCGATCGCGCCGAGGCCCTGTTCGATCAGTACCAGGACGACCCCCTCGTGACCCCAGCGTACGGCCCGCAGGCGCTCGACATGGTACCGCGGGCCCTCCTCGAAATCGTCGCGGAACGGGCGGCCGACCACGGCCGGGACGTGCACGTCCACGTCGCCCAGGGCCGCCGCGAGCGGCTGCAGGTGCAGGCCCGCTACGGCGAGGACGCCTCGACGGTCGGCGTGCTCGACGATATCGGCCTCCTGTCCGATCGACTCGTGGCCGTCCACTGTCACGACGCCACGACGGCGGAGCGCGCCCGAATTGCCGACGCGGGCGCCCGCTTCGTCGGTTGTCCGTCCTCGATCGGCGCCATCGACGGGATCGTCCCCCCGGTCGTCGAGTTCCCCGGGCACGGCGCGCCCACCGCGCTCGGCACCGACCAGGCGCCGGGCCCAGGCGGGCACGACTTCGTTCGGGAACTCCGGACGGCCGCCATGCTGGCGAAGACCGACGCCGCCGATCCCACAGCGTTCCCGGCCTGGCGGGCGCTCGAGGCCGGCACGGTCGGCGGCGCGCGGGTCCTCGGTCTCGACGACAGGATCGGGACGCTAGAGGAGGGGAAGGCGGCGGACGTGATCACGATCGACGCCACCCACTCGTCCCTCGCCCCCACGGTCGAGGCCCCGTTCCACACTGCCGTTCCGAACCTCGTCTATTCAGCCACTCGCGGCGCAGTCAGGGACGTCTTCGTCGCCGGGGAGCGGGTCGTCGAGGACGGCGAGGTGCAGGGACTCGACGAGGAGAGCGTGGTCGACGAGGCGCGCGAGCGGGCGGAGAGGGTGTTCCGCGAGGCGGCCGACGACTGGCGGGCGGCGGGATCGGAACTCGTCGACGCGGCGGACGACGGCTGGCTCTGAACGGCCCCGTCGGGATCGCCGCCGACCGGTTCAGCGGTTGAGCGCGCGCTGGTAGGTCTCCAGCGCTTCGACGGCCCCGTCGGCGAGGTACCCGATATCGAGGCCGACGACGAGGAAGTCCATGCCGCGGTCGATCCACCGCGGGACGTCGTCCGTGTCCGTCGCGATCGTTCCGACGGCCGTGCCGGCGTCGTGCGCGGCCTCGACGACCCGTTCGATGGCGTCGTCGACCTCCTTGTGGTCCGGCGCGCCGAAGTGCCCGAGGGCGGTCGAGAGGTCGGCCGGGCCGACGAACAGCGCGTCGAGATCGTCGACGGCAGCGATCTCGCCGGCGTTCCTGACCCCCCGCTCGGTCTCGATCTGCGCGATCGTCAGGACCCGATCGTTGGCCGTCTCGACGTACTCCTCGAACCCGGTCACGTAGCCGGAGGCGCGGACGGGCGCCACCCCGCGAATCCCGTCCGGCGGGTATCGGGCGGCCGCGACGAACGACTGGGCCTGCTCGCGGGTGTCGATCATCGGCGCCATCACGCCGTCCGCGCCGGCGTCGAGGACGCGCTTGATCCGGACCGGATCGTTCCAGGGGACCCGGACGACCGGCGCGGCGTCCCCGCCGGCCGCGACGCCCCGGAGCATGTTCTCCAGCGTCTCGACGCTCGTCGGGGCGTGTTCGGTGTCGAGGAAGACGAGGTCGAAGTCCAGCGCGCTGCTCAACTCGGCGATCGCCGGGTGCCCGATCGAGACCCAGGTCGCGGTGACGGGTTCGCGGTCGCGAATCGCGTCGCGGACGGTCATGGCTAGACCGGCGGCAGGCCGGTAAAAATACGTTGTCGTCGCGGTCGACTCGACCCCTTTCGACCTCCTTCGATCCCTTTCGGCCCGACCATACTGCACCGGAAGGTTTTGTCCCTGTGGCGCGGACCCGCACGCATGGGTGCGCTTTCGGACCTCCGGGTGATCGACCTCACGCAGATGCTCGCCGGACCCTACTGCACGATGCTCCTCGCGGACATGGGCGCGGACGTAGTGAAGGTCGAGCGCCCCGGCGGGGACCTGATCCGCGAGAACCCGCCGTACGTGGACGACCCTGAGGCGGAACCGTACGGCGGGTATTTCCAGAGCGTCAACCGTGGGAAGCGCTCGATCGAACTCGACCTTCGGGACCAGGGTGATCGCGAGGACTTCCTCGCGCTCGTCGACGACGCCGACGTCGTGATCGAGAGCTATCGGGCCGGGACGATGGAGTCCTTCGGCCTCTCCTACGAGACCCTCTCGGAGCGCAACCCCGAACTCGTCTACGCCTCGATCCGTGGCTACGGCGACCCGCGCTGCGGGGAGACCGACCGCCAGGAATACCCCGCGTTCGACCTGATGGCGCAGGCGCTGGGCGGCGTGATGGAGATCACCGGACCGGCGGACGGCCCGCCGACGAAGACCGGTCCCGGGATCGGCGACCTCTACACCGCGGTGCTTCACGCCGTCGGCATCCTCGCCGCCCTCCACCATCGCGAGCGAACGGGCGAGGGGCAGTACGTCGACACCGCGATGTACGACGCTATGGTCTCGCTGTGCGAGCGGACCGTGTACCACTACTCCTACGCTCGCGAGGTGCTCACGCGACAGGGCAACTCCCACCCGACGCTGTTCCCCTACGACGCGTTCGAAACCGCCGACGGCTACGTGGTGATCGCCGCCTTCTCGGACGGCCACTGGCGAGGGCTGTGCGAGGCCATGGACCGGCCGGCCCTCGTCGCGGACTACCCGACGCCGGACGACCGCCTGGCGGCCCGCGACCACCTGCGAGCGGAAATCGCCGGGTGGATGCGTGCGCACGATACCGAAACGCTCGTCGCGGCGCTGGAGGGCGACGTCCCGGTCGCGCCGGTCCAGGACGTGGCGGACGTCTTCGCGGATCCACACGTCCGAAAGCGCGACATGCTGGCGACGGTCGAGCAACCCGGGGCCGATCGCGAGGTAACGGTCGCCGGCAACCCGATCAAGATGAGCGAGACGGACCCCCGACCGCGCGGGCGGGCACCGCTGCTGGACGAGCACCGCGAGGTGATCCTCCGGGAAGCGGCCGCCTCCCCGAATGACGGGTCGGCCGACGAGTGACGGCTGGACTATCGGAACGAAGCCGCGACGGACGGCCGACAAAATCGGCCAAACCGTCCCCGGATCGGGAAGGTATTTGTGCTCGCCGACCACAGGACCGGCTATGAGCGAGGACTGGCCCCACGACCCCGACGGCGACGAGGGCAGCGAGGGTGGCCGCAAGTACGGGATGGCCATCATCGCGAAGAAGGTCGACGAGGACGAGGACTTCCCGCTGGGGAAAGAGGCGTTCCTCGACGAGCACGGCGACGACCCGATCCGCATCAATCACGAGCGCGTCGTGGCGCTCCGCGAGATCTTCGAGTACGTCGAACCCGACGAGTTCGAAACGTTCCCCGACCTGCACCGCGCGGTGGGAGACGCCATGCGCGAGGGCGACTTCTGGGACTACCACCCCGTCGGCGAGGACCCGGAGACGAAACGGGCCTGATCGCACTCCGTCGGCGGCTTCCGCCACCCGTTCCGCATCGGATCACTTTTGCGCGACGACCCCGAACGGACGCCAACCGTGACGAACACCCAGGTCACTCTCATCCAGATCGACAACTACGGTCCGTGGACGGTCACCCCATCGCCCCGCCGGGAGGTCGACCTCCAGACCCTCCAGTCGCGACTGTACGCCGACCTCTCGCAGTTGATCGGCAACGAGGAGGGATACGTCTTCTTCACCCGGTTCGACAACATGATGGCGGTAACCAACGGCCTCGACGTCGCCGATCACGAACTCATCCAGGAGTCCGTGCGCAACCGCTATCCCGTCACCGTGAGCTTCGGGATCGGGGTCGATTCCTCCCCGGTCGACGCCCTGTCGGTCGCCACCGAACACCTCCAGGACGCCGGCAGCGCCCAGGACGTCGATCGAACCGAAATCCTCCGCGGAACGCCCCTCGACGAGGCGGAGCGGGCCGACCGTGACCTCCAGATCGCCCACTTCGACGTCAACGACGCCACCGGGAAGTACACCGACCGGCTCAACGCCTTCGACACCTTCATCGAGATCGAACAGGGCTACGCGTCGCTCATGCGGTACATGCGGCGGGCGAACGACGCCCTTTCGTTTTTCGTGGGGGGCGACAACGTCATCGCGGTCGCCCCGTCGCTCTCGGAACGGGAGTACCGCGACGCGATCGAGCACGTCGAGGACACCGTCGACGTGGAACTCAAGGTGGGCGTCGGCACCGCCCGGACCGCACAGTCCGCCGGAATGGACGCGAAGGAAGCGCTGGAAACCTGCCGACACGACGGCACGCGCGTCGAATTTGCGGACTAGCTGACTTGGGCCAGCGCGGAGTTAAATGTAGCGGGGGTACCTTTTAGGCCGACTGCGGCCAACCCTCGGGCATGGAGAGCGACGTGACGATCCGGGAGGTAATGTCCCGGGAATACGTCGGCGTGAGCGAAAGCGACAGCGTCCTCGGAGCGGTCAAACTGATGCGCGACGAGGCATCGGCCTGCGTGATCGTTCTCCGCGGCAGCGAACCGGTGGGCATCGTCACCGAGTGGGACGTCCTCGGCCTGGTCGCGGACGAACGCGACCCCGAAACCACCGAGATCTCGACGATCATGTCGAGCCCAGTCGTCACCGTCGACCCTGACCGGGGGCTGAGCGAAGCGGCCGGCACCATGACCCGCGAAGGCATCCGGAACCTCCTCGTGACCGAAAACGACGACATCGTCGGGGTCCTGACCCAGCGCGACGTCATCGCCGCCACCGGCTCGATGCCCAGAACGACGACCAGCGCCGGGACGGCCGCGCCCGGCAACGAGCCGCGAGCGACGTCGGCCAATCCGACCAGGGAAGGCGCCGGCGAGCACGTCGGCTTCGAACGCCAGGGGATCTGCGAGGTTTGCGGTGCCCTCTCGCACTCGCTCGCCGAGGAGAACGGTCAACTGGTCTGTGCGGACTGCCGGGGCGTCTGATCACTCCGCGCTGTCGCTTTCGTTCCGCCCGTCGCCCTCGAACGTCGAGCGTCTAGCAGTGCTTTAGAAACGCCTTTGTCGGGGCCCGTCGGACGCCCCCACATGACGATACGGACCCTCGACGACCTCGACGTCGCCGGCGCGACGGTCGGCGTCCGGATCGACGTCAACAGCCCGTTGGCGTCGCCGACGGAACTGGCGGACGACGCCCGATTGCGAGCCCACCGGGAGACCCTCGCCGAACTGCTCGATCGGGGCGCCCGCGTGGCCGTCCTCGCCCACCAGGGCCGGCCGGGCGGCGACGAGTTCGCCTCCCTCGAACCCCACGCCGAACGGTTCGACGAACTCCTCGACGCGCCCGTCGACTTCGTCGACGTCACCTTCGGCGCCGCGGCCCGCGAGGCGGTCGCCGCACTCGACGACGGCGAGGCGGTCGTCCTCGAGAACACCCGCTTTTACAGCGAGGAGTACATGGAGTTCGCCCCCGGACGGGCCGCCGAAACCTACCTCGTCGAGCGACTCGCGCCCGCCCTCGACGCCTTCGTCAACGACGCCTTCGCCGCCGCCCATCGGTCCCAGCCGTCGATGGTCGGGTTCCCCGAGCGCCTGCCCAGCTACGCCGGCCGGGTCATGGAAACCGAACTCGACGTGCTCGGCAACATCGAGGACACGCCGACGCCCCGGCTCTACGTGATCGGCGGCGCGAAGGTATCCGACTCGATCCAGGTGGTCGAGAGCGTCCTGGAGCGCGGGCTCGCCGACGGGGTCCTGACGACCGGCGTGGTGGCCAACGTGTTCCTCCTGGCCGACGGGGTCGAACTTGGGGACGCTTCCCGCGAGTTCATCGAGGAGGAGGGCTACGCCGACGAGATCGAGCGGGCCGAACGCCTGCTCGCGGACTACGGCGATCGGATTCACCGCCCGAGCGACGTCGCCGTCGATCGCGACGGCGAGCGGGTGGAGCTTCCCCTCGAGGACCTCCCGCCCCGCGAAAGCGAGGCCGCCATGGACGTCGGCGAGGCGACGATCGCCGACTACGCCGACCGCATGGCCGACGCCGAAACAGTAATCCTCAACGGTCCCGCCGGCGTCTGCGAGGACGAACGGTTCCGTCGGGGCACCCGGGGGATCTTTGAGGCCGCTACCCGGGTGACCACGAGCATCGTCGGCGGCGGGGACACTGCCGCCGCGCTCCGGACGCTGGGCATCGAGGGCTTCTCCCACGTGAGCACCGGCGGCGGGGCTGCCCTGACGCTCCTGACGGGCGAGGAACTGCCCGCGGCCGCGCTCCTCGCGGATGGAGATTGACATCGAACCGGCGACGCTGGACGACGTCGACGTCCTGGTCGAGGCGTGGGTCACGCTCGTTCGGGAACAGCGCGACCACGGCAGCCACGTCCGCGCGGGTCCGAGCCGCGAGGCGATACGCGAGTCGCTCGGCCGGCGGATCGTCGCCGACGACGTCCTCGTGGCCCGCGACGAGGGGACCCCGATCGGGTTCCTCACGCTGAAGATCGAACGCGGGCCGCTGGAACTGGGGGCGACCCGCGGGGTCGTCCCGTACCTCTTCGTCGCCCCGGAACGCCGGGACGAGGGCGTCGGGTCGGACCTCCTCGACGCGGCCGAGTCCAGGCTCGACGAGCGGGGTGCCGACGTCGTCTCCCTGGAGGTCATGGCCGCCAACGAGGACGCGCGCCGGTTCTATCGGCGCCACGGCTACGACCCGCACCGGGTGACGATGGAGAAAGCGCTCTCGGACGAAAGCGATACGCACTCAAAGGACGACCGTTAACCTCCGGGTGCGCCAGGGGAGCTTGGGCCCGGTCTCAAGCACTCGACTTGTAATCGAGATTTCGTGGGTTCAAATCCCACCCCTGGCTTCCGCCGTTCTGCTCACATGCGAACGCGGCTGTAGGCGAAAACCGTGCTTCTTGGAACGGCCCATGGCGAGACGAATTATGTCTCCTAACGGATATATTTGAAGTCGGGCAGGGTTCGCGTGAGCGGGCGGGCCTACGAGAATCGGCCCTCGACGGGACGGTCCAATACCTCTCGGAGGCTCTGTACTGGCAAGGCGACGGCAAAACCGTCGACGACGGCAACGCGTCTGCCGACGAGGCGACCGTCGAGGAGGGTCGCGATCTGACTGGAAACCCCCAGACACCAGAAGTTGAACCCCCAGTACAATGCCCGGCTCGCCCGGCGTCTCGACAGAATCTCCGACACGAGCCCCAAACATGGAAATCCTTCCTCATACCCGTCAGGAGGTCCG
>JBLGCL010000054.1:0-15821 GCA_047617305.1 Natronomonas sp. | reverse complement strand
TTGTCGGCGGTCCTCGGAACCCGCCATGACGACCCTCAATACGTGACGAAGTGGCAAAATACTACCCCCGGACGAGTCGCTTCGGCGCCTCGGGAAGCAAACGGTAAACGTGTGCCGGGCCAGGGGACACACGAATGGACGAACGAGTCTCACGACGGGTCTTCCTCGGGAGCCTCGGTGCCGGAATGCTCGGGGCGACGGCCGGCTGTGCCGTCGAGCCGCCCACTGCCCGGACGCGACCGCTCGTCGACGACGACGGGCTGCCGGTCGACGCGGTCGCGCCGACCCAGTTCCGGGGCGGGTTGGAACGACGCGGCGTCTTCCCGGAGGCGAAGGTTCCCGACACCCCCGAAGTGGAGTGGACGGTTCGGGACGTGAACGCGGGCGACCACACGGCGGCGAAGGCCAGTCCGGTCGCCACGCCTGACGGCGACCTCGTCGTTCCCGGGGATACGGGCGAGGTCCGCCGAGTCACGCCGGGCGGGGAGGTCGTCTGGATCGCGTCCGTCGAGGAGACGAAACGCGGCATCCACGGCACGCCCGCCATCGCCAATGGGGCGGTCTACGTCGGCGCCTACGACGGCGCGCTGTACGCGTTCGACCTCGACACCGGCGACCGGTTCTTCCGCCGGAAGCTCGGGGACGCGATCGGGTCGAGCCCGGGCTATCACGACGGAACCGTGTACATCGCCGTCGAGTACTACGACCCCAGCGGGGCGATGTTCGGTGTCGACGCCGCCACGGGAGCGGTCACCTGGCGGGACGGCCGACCGACGAATCACCCCCACTCGACCTGCGCGATCGATCGCGACGCCGGCCGCCTGGTCGTCGGATCGAACGACGGCAACCTGTACGCCTGGACCTACCCCGACCTCGAGTTCGCGTGGTCGTTCCCGACCGGCGAGGAGATCAAGGGTCCCGTCGCGACGTACGACGGGGGCGCCTTCTTCGGCTCGTGGGATCGCAACGTCTATCGGGTCGACCTGGCCGACGGGAGCGAGGAGTGGGCCTTCGAGACCGGCGGGCTGGTGATGTCCGGCCCGGCCGTCGAGCCCGCGACCGACACCGTCTACGTCGGGAGCCACGACTCGCACCTCTACGCGCTGGACGTCGAAACCGGCGCGGAGCGCTGGCGGTTCGACACGGGCGGCCGGATCACGAGCTGTCCGACGGTCACGGCCGGGCACGTCGTGGTCGGTTCCTACGACGGCCATTGCTACACCATCGATAAGGCCACCGGCGAGGAAACCTGGCGCGTCGCGGGCGTCGGCGAGGTGACGGGCACGCCACTCGTCGCCGACGGCGCGGTCTACTTCACCGATCGGGCGTCGGCGGCGTATCTCGACGGCGGCGACGGGAAGACCGGCCGGCTGTACAAGGTCGGGTCGGGCGACGGGTAAGCGTCGGCGACGGTCGATCGTCCGTCCGTCGCCCGTCGGTCGTTCTTCGAGTTCCCTCAGCCGACGTGGCCCCCGATGGCTCCCTCGAGATCCGCCATCGCCACCGTCCGCGCCTCGACGTCGGGGTCGTCCACGTCGCGTTCCGTGAATCCCGTCCCCGTGGCGACCAGGACGACGTCCTCGTCCGGTCCGATCTCGCCTCGGTCGCCCAGTTGCCGGGCCCCAGCGAGGACAGTCGCGCTGGACGTCTCGACGAACAGTCCGGCGCGGTCCGAGAGGGACCGTCGGGCGTCGAGGATCGCCTCGTCGTCCACGGCGAGGACGCCCCCGTCGGTCCCGCGGGCGGCCGCGAGGACGCGGTTCCCGCTCGGCGGGTCGGCGTTCGCGATGGAGTACGCGACCGTCTCGCCCCCATCGACGGGCGACACCCGCTCGTCGCCGCGCTCCCAGGCGTCGGCGATCGGGGCACAGGCGGCCGTCTGGACGAAGTAAAGCCGTGGGGGCGTCCCGACGATCCCCGCCGCCGAAAGCTCCCGGAACGCCTTCCAGACGCCGCTGGCGTGGCCGCCGCTGGAGACCGGCATGGCGATCGCGTCCGGGACGTCGGGGGCGAACGATTCCGCGATCTCGAGCGCGGTCGTCTTCTGGCCGGCCACCCGGAGCGGGGCGTCGGAGTTGACGAAGGGAATCCCCCGTTCGCGACTCACCCGGAGCGACTCCTCGTAGAGTCGCCCGTACTCGCCCTCAACCCGGAGGATCGTGGGGTCGTGGCGGGCGATGAGACCGAGCCGTTCGGTCGGGATGTCCGCCGGGACGAGGACGAGGGGGTCGAGGCCCGCGCTGGCGGCGTGGGCCGCCATCGAGCGCGCCATGTTGCCGTGCGAGACGGTCCCGACGGCGTCGTACCCTTCGGCCGCCGCGACCGTCACGCCGACCGCGCTCCCGCGGTCCTTGAACGTGCCCGTGGGGTTCGATCCCTCGTGTTTGACGTGGACGCGGGCGCCGACGACGTCGTCGAGTCGCGGGGCGCGGATCAGCGGCGTGCCGCCCGCCCCGGCGGCCAGGCCGGACGGGGCCTCCTGGGGAGGTTCGGCCCGGCCACCGACGGGCAGGAGGTCGCGATACCGCCACAGCGACCGCTCCTCGTCGTCGGGCCAGGCGACCCCGGACGGGTCGGTGTCGACCCAGTAGGGTTCCCCGCAGTCGCAGCGACGCCCCTCGGCGAGGGTACTCGTCGAACCGCAGGCGTAGCAGGTGAGGTCGACGTCCATGGTCGCGATTGGGCGCCGGGGGGAAAGGGCGTAGCGGAACGCTCCGGAATCGCCGGTTTCGGATCGACGCGACTGGGCGACGATCGGCCGATCACTTCTCGACCGTCAGCAGGGCCACCCGCTCGATGACGAGGTCCTCGAGGCCCGCGTCGGTCGCGGCGACCTCGGCGTCGCCGATCTCGAAGAACTCGCGAACCGTGTCGGGATCGAGCTCGCCCAGGGTATCCGCCGGTTCGAGGAGCGTTCGAACTGCCTCGGCGGCGCCGGCTTCGTCGTCTTCGTTCCCTCTTTCGCCTTCCGCATCGACCAGCACGACGGCCGGCGTCTCGCCCACGTCGACGCCCATCGCGAGCGCCCGATTGATCTGGCGACGGCCGGCCGCGTAGCAGAGCACCTCGACGGCGCGGTCGTCGGCGATGGCGTCGTCGCGCTCGATCGCCCGGTCGGCCAGTTCGAGGGCGCGTTCGAGGTGGCGCCGTCCGGCGACGTACCGGGCGTCGAACGCCTGGATCGTGCAGCCGTGTTCGTCGCCGGTCTCGCCGAGACTGGCCAGAAACGTCTCGAGGTCGTCGATCGTCGCGATCCCCTCGACCAGTTCCATCAGAAATCACCCAGGCTGGCCTGGTCGGCCTCGGTGTCCTCGGCCGGTCGGTCCTCGTCGCCCGGACGATCGCCGTCGCGGTCCGTGGCCGGCGTCGCGACGGCCTCGACGCCGTCCATCGAGGGGTCCTGACGCCCCGCGTTCTCCAGCACGTTCTCGGCGGTCTTGCGGCGGCCGTCGAGCGCGCCGAGGACGACGCCCTTGTCGACGTCCCGGAGGTCCGCGGGCGTTTCGATCCCGACGTCGTACAGCTTCCGGGCGCGCTTGCGGCCGACGCCCCGGACGTCCACGAGGGCGAGCAGTTCCTCGCCGACGCCGTGCTGGACGCGCTTCCGGGCCTCCGCGACGGCGGGGGCCCACCCGGCGTCGATCTCGGCGGCCAGGCGTTCGGCGGCCGACAGCAGCCACTCCGCGGTGTCGACCTTGCCCCTGAGGTCGCCGGGCCCCACGCCGTAGCGCTCGCAGATGCGATCCTCGTCGTGCTCGCCCGCCCAGTCCTCGAGCAGTTTCGCGGTCTTCAGCGCCGACAGCCAGTCCTCGAAGCGGGCGTCCTCGAACTCGCTGGGCGTCGGCCCGAGGAGGTCCGGTTCGCGCTCGTAGCACAGTTCGGTGTACTGCTGGCGGTCGCCCGAGCGGAGGTACAGCTCGTACATGTCGGGCGTCCGGGCGACGAGGTGGTACAGCCCCAGGGGCGTCGGCCGCTCCTCGGCCGCCCGGAGGCCGTCGACGATCTCGGCCGCGCTCATCGGGTCGAGGTAGAGGCGCGAGACGGTGTGGCCCAGACTCGTCGCGTCCAGGCGCTCGTCGTCCTCGCCCGAGACGGTCCGTTCGAGGAAGTCGTTGCGCTCCAGGTAGGTGAGAACGTCGTCGGCCACGGTCTCGAGGCGGCCGGGTTCGTCGGACTGGGCCGCGTACAGCGTCCGGTCGAGGAACTCCAGGAGCCCCGACCGCGTCCGGGCGAAGCCCGAGGCGACCGTCGCCAGAACGTGCGTCCGAAGCGCGGGTTCGGCCGCCAGTTTCGACCGGATCGGCTCGGGGTCGGCGTAGACGTACCGGTCGAACAGTTCGTCGAGTTCGTCGTAGCCGTCCGCCAGCAACAGCGCCTCGCCGTAGGGGTCGCGGCCCGGCCGGCCGGCCCGGCCCATCATCTGGTGGACTTCGAGGGTCGAGAGGGGCTGCATCCCGCCGGCGCTGGCGTCGTACCGCCGCCAGTCCCGGACGACGACCCGGCGGCTGGGGGTGTTCACGCCCGCCGCGAGCGTCGGGGTCGCACAGACGGTCTTGATCACCCGCTCGCGGAAGGCGTCCTCGATCAGCGAGCGGTGTTCCGAGGCGAGGCCGGCGTGGTGGAAGGCGGCCCCGCGCTCGACGGCGTCGGCGAGGGCCTCGCTGGTCTCGGTGTCGCTGACGCCGCGGATCTCCTCGGCGACCTCGGCCAGGGCGCGGCGCTCCGCGGCACCGAGCAGCGGCTCGACCACGTCGGCCAGGCGGTCGGCGGCCGACTCGGCGTTGCGCCGCGAGTTGACGAACACGAGCGTCGACCCCTCGTCGGCGAGCGTGTCCCGGACGATGGCCGCCGTCTGGCGCTCGTTCCCGTGGACCGGCAGCGACTCCTGGGTCCCGTCCTCGAGGTGGAGCGAGTCACCGAAGTGGACGGCCCGCCGGAGTTCGATCGGACGCCACTCGCTGTGGACCAGTTCGGCGTCGAGCCACTCGGCCACGACGTCGGCGTTGGCGACGGTCGCCGAGAGCGCGACGACCTGGAGGCCGGGGTTGCGGGTCCGTAGCTTCGCGAGCGTCACCTCCAGGGTGGGGCCGCGGCTTCGGTCGTCGATCAGGTGGATCTCGTCGGCGACGACGCAGTCGAGGTCGTCGATCCAGGGCGCGTCGTTGCGCACGAGCGAGTCCACCTTCTCGCTGGTGGCGACGATCAGGTCCTTCTCGGCGAGCCACTCGCCGGTCTCCTCGTAGTCGCCGGTGGCGACGCCGACGTCGACGCCGAACGCCTCGAAGGCCGCGAACTCGTCGTGCTTCTCGCTGGCGAGCGCTCGCAGGGGCACGATGTACAGGGCCGTCCCGCCGCGGTCGATCGCCGAGAGCATCGCCATCGTCGCGATCAGCGTCTTCCCGCTGGCGGTCGGGATGCTGGCGACGACGCTTTCGCCCCGGGTCGCCCCCGCCTCGACCGCGTCGACCTGCGGGGGATAGAGCTTCTCGATGCCGTCGGCCTGGAGGCGGGCAGCGACGTCGTCCGGGAGGCCCGGCACGTCCGCCGGATGCATTGGGAAACGGTTCGCGCCTGTTCCGGTTTAAACTGTCGTCTCACGGCTCGCAGGTGCGTTGTGCCGCCACGGCGTCAGGGATATGCCCCTCCCACACAAACGTCGCCCATGCGCATCGAGTACGACCGCGACACGTGCATCGGGATGTTCCAGTGTACCGCGGAGTGGGACGCCTTCGAACGGGACGAGGACGCGGGCAAGGCGGTCCTCGCCGACGCCGAGGAACGGGACGAGGACGTCTTCGTCCGGGAAGTCCCCGAGGACGCCGAACTCGACGCGAAGTTCGCCGCCCGGGCGTGTCCGGTCGACGCTATCACCGTCTACGACGGGGACGAACAGGTGATACCCTGACCGGGGCGACGCTTCCCCGCTGAAGCGTCCCGCGCCGCGCCGCGTCGGTGCGTTTAATTCCCGCCCCCGAGATAGTCACCGACGACATGGCGTCGGGGCTCGCCCTCGTCTGGTTCGCGCTCGGACTCGTCGGAACCGCCATCGGAGCGGTCGCCTTTCTGGGGGCCGGATGGACCGAGCCGGACCCCTGGAAGCGACGCTTCTACCTCTACTCGACCGCGGCCGCCGGCGCGATGGCCGGGGCGTACGTCCTCGCCCTCCTCGGGATCGGCCGACTGCCGATCGGGGGGAGCAACCCGGCCCCCCCGGTGTTCTGGACCCGGGCGATCGCCTGGACGGGGATCGCCCCGGTGTTCCTGTTCGCGCTCGGTCGGTTCGCCGACGCGGAGCGGAGCGGCATCAAGCGCGCCGCCGGGCTCGGCGGGGGCGTCGCCGCCGCCGGCCTGCTCGCGTCCGCACTCCCGCCGGGCCCGCTGACGATCGTCGGCTGGCTCGTGGCGGGCGCCTGCCTCGTCGGCGTCCTGGCGCTCCTATACGGGCCGATCGGGTCGACGGCGTCCCGTCGGCATCGCTCGGTCGTGGCGACCTACGGCCGCGTCAGGGCGACGCTCGTGGCCGCCCTGGCCGCGGGATTCGCCGCGAGCGCCGCCGGTGTCGCCGGATTCGACGTCCTCCCCCAGGGGGCCATGCTCCCGCTGTTCCTCGCCGTCGACGTCGGCGGGGTGGTCCTGCCCGGCTTTTTCCTGTGTCGGAGCCGCGCGGTCCTCCACTGGGCCCGACCCGAGGACCGGCCGGAACCGACAGACGACGCCGACACGACGGCGGAGTGACGCCGCTCGTGGCGCCCGAGGCACCGGTCCCGTCCGGCGCATCGGCGGGACCGAATCGAACCGATCCCGATCCCCGGGCATGATTAACAACCATTATGGTTCGGCGCGAGAAAACGTTCGACAGGTGAGCACTATGGGGGAGGAGCAACACAGTCACCTTCGTGAGTGGGCGGAACTAGTCGGCGACGAGGTACCCGAGTCGGTCCTCGAGGAGGTCGAGGAAGGGGAGCCGAACCGCTCGCGTCGGGCTAACTGATCTTCTCGTACTGCTCGGAGAGCTTCGCGGCGGCCTCGTCGAGCCCCTCGCGTTCGAAGTCCGAGAGGTTCCACTCGACGACGGACTCGACGCCGTTCCGGCCGAGTTTCAGCGGCACGCCGAGGGCGACGTCGTCGTAGCCGTACTCGCCGTCGAGGGCGATCGACCCGGGGAGCACCGCGCCCGTGTCGCGAAGGACGGCTTCGGCCATGTGCGCGACGCCCGTCGCCGGCCCCCACTCGGTCGCGCCCTTGCGCTCGATGACGTTCATCGCCGACTCCTGGAGGTCGGCCAGGATCTCCTCCCGCTCGTCCTCGGAGAAGACGGGGTCGCGGCCGTCGACCCGAACCTTCGAGAAGACGGGGACCTGCGCGTCGCCGTGTTCGCCGAGGATCGTTGCCTCGACGTTGGTCACCGGCACCTCGAAGCGCCGGCTCAGGACGTACCGGAACCGGGCGCTGTCCAGACGGTTGCCGAACCCGATCACACGGTGTCGATCGCGGTCGCCGGCCTCGTAGAGGTGGCGGTTGAGGACGTCCACCGGGTTCGAGGTGGTGATCGACACGAAGTCGTCGGTGTGTTCCTCCAGCGAACTCGCGATGTCCTCCATGATCGGGGCGTTGTCCTCGGCCAGGTCGAGGCGGGTCTGGCCGGGCTGGCGCGGGATGCCCGCCGTGATGATCACCAGGTCCGACCCGGCGGTGTCGGCGTAGGTGCCCTGGCGGATCACGGTGTTCGATTCGTACGCGGTCCCGTGATTGACGTCGGCGGCCTGTCCGACGGTCTCGTCCTCCATGTCGGGGAGGTCCACGAAGACCAGTTCGTCCGCGACGTCCCGGAGCGCGAGGTTGTACCCCGCGGCGGCGCCGACCGTTCCGGCCGCGCCGATGACGCTTACTTTCGTCATACCGACTCAAATGGGTATCCCGGATCTGTTAAACACTTCGCAGCCTGTCAAATATTGTTGATTTCTCCGGGGCGTCGGGAGCTTCGTGGCCGCAGACCGCCGGGCCGCTAACCGCACGTTTTTCGCCGTCGACGCCCATTCCCCGCCCATGAGCGAGGACTTCGACAAGGAAGCCGAGCGCGAGAAGTTGCGCGAACAGTTCGAACGCGACGAGAAACGCCGCCAGGCGACCCGGAAGATGTCCGACCTGCTGCTGAAGGGCGCGACGATGACGAACAAGCACTGCGACCAGTGCGGGGGCCCCGTCTTCCGCTACGAGGGACAGGAGTTCTGTCCCGAGTGCCAGGCCACGGCGGGCGGGGAGGGTGAGACGCCCGACGGAACTGCCGGGGGTGGCGACGCCGCCGAGCCCCGTTCGACCGACGAGGCCGGGGCGGGCACGGAGTCCGAGGACGCGGTTGCGGCCGAACCCGACGTAACCGGCGAGGAGGAGCGAACGGAATCCGGGCCGTCGACCGACCGGGCGGCGACGGCCGACGTCACCGAAGGGACGCCGGACCCCGAACCCAGCGGCGGCCCGTCGGAGTCGGCCGGATCCGACATCGGCCACCCCACGGTTCGGCCGGACCGGGACGAACGGTCGCCACGGCAGTCCGACTCGCGCCGGTCGCCGGCGCCCGACTCGACCGAGGCCCCTCCCCAGACGGAGGCGGCCGACCTCGCGGACGCGAAGACGGCGCTCCAGCGGACGCTGACCCGGTTCGCCGCCCGCGCCGCCGAGACCGACGACCCGCGGCAGGCGCGCGAGTACCTCGCCGCGGCCAGGGAGGCCGCCGAGGCGCTGGCGGCGCTGCGCCGGTGACGGTCCGGTCTCGACTCCGCTTCTCTCCTCACCGTTCGGACAGGACCTTGGCGATGGCGACGACGCTCGCGATCACCACGGCGACCGATCCCGCCTCCGCGAGCGTCCGGAGTTCGCCGCGGCCGGCCCCGATGGAGAGCAGGACGTAGCTCACGAGGCCGAGCGTCAGGAGGAGCACCCCGGCGTACAGTCGGAAGCGCCGCGTCCCGGGCAGGTCGTTCGGTTCAACGCTCATAGTCGCTGCCCACGACCTCGCGGATCCGGTCCGCGGTCACCTCGCCCACGCCCTCGACTTCGAGCAGGTCCTCCTCGCGGGCGGTCATGACGGCCTCGACGGTCCCGAAGTCCTCGAGGAGCGCCCGGGCCGTGACGGGGCCGATATCGGCGATCGAGGCGACGACGTACTCCTGTTGTTCGGCCAGCGTCTTCGCCCCTTTCTCGCCGTGGACCGACACCTCGCGGTCGCCGGTCTCCTGCTCGCGCCCGGCGACGACGTGCAGGAGGTCGGCGGTGTCGGCCTCGTCGTCGGTGTGGAGCACGCTCGCGTCGAAGTCGATCGCCAGCGAGGCCAGTGCGCCACGGATCGCGTTGGGGTGGACGTTGCGCTCCTCGTAGAGCCCCCCGCCTTCGAGGACCAGGATCGGCCGGGCGTAGTGGCGGGCGAGGTCGCCCATCTGGTCGAACAGCGACCGGTCGCCGCCGGTCAGGGTGTCGAGGAAGTCCGCGACCGACTTGCGTTCGACGGCGACGCGATCGGACAGCACGTAGTCGCCCACCTCCAGGGTCTCCAGGCGCACCCGGACGTCGTCGCGGGTCGAGAGCGTCCGGGCGATCGGCGCGTCGGTCTCGCGCTGGTCGACGACGATCTCGACGGTCTCCTCGTCCGTGTCGGGGTCGGGGTCGGGGTCGGGGTTCGGACGGGCCACAACGGACTCCACCCCCGTCGATTCGTCGTCGGTGGGGGTCGCTTCGTCCGCGGCGCCCCCGTCGTCGGCGTCGGGGTCGGCCGTCGCCCCGTCGGCGTCGCTGCCGTCTTCTTCGGGTCCGTCGTCGCCCTCCCCCCCGACGAAGTCCGTCAGGCCGTGCTGGAGGCCGTCGCCGTCGTCGCCGAACTCCTCGAGGCTCCGCTGGGCCTCGTCCAGTTCGGCCTCGATCTCGTCGCTGACGCCCTTGAGTTCACGGAGTTCCTCCTCCATGCGGTCCTCCCGGCGCTTCGAGATCCAGAAGTAGGCCTCGTCGCGGGTGTCCTCGGCCATCAGCACGACGACCCGGCCCTCGGTCTGGCGGCCGGTCCGGCCCTTGCGCTGGATCGACCGGATCGCCGTCGGCACGGGTTCGTAGAACAGCACCAGGTCCACTTCCGGCACGTCGAGGCCCTCCTCGGCGACCGACGTGGAGACGAGCACCTCGAACTCGCCGGCGCGGAAGGCGTCGAGGACCGCCCCTTGTTCGTTCTGGGTCATGCCGTCGGACCCCTCGCGGTCGCCCTGGCCGACGAACCGGCGGGCGTCGAAGTGCTCGGAGAGGAAGTCCGTGAGCGCCTCGGCGGTGTCCCGGGACTCGGTGAAGACGATGACCCGCTCGCCGTCCTCGATGCCGAGCGTCTCCGCGATCAGGGTCCGGGCCTCGGAGTACTTGGGGTGGAGGTCGTCGTAGGCTTCGGCCTTGCGCATCGCTTCCCGGACCTTCGGTTCGCTGACGAGGCGCTGGCTGGCCTTCGAGGCGCCCGACGAGCGGGCGGCGTTGCGCTGGCGCTCGAAGTACCGGCGCAGCGACTCGACGCTCTGGGTCTCGACGTAGGTGACGGCGGTCTTGAGCTTCCGGACCTCGGCGTGGACGGACATGCCCTCGTAGCCCTCGGACTTGTCCGAGTCCATGAGGCGCTGGAGCTTCGCCCGCATCCGCTTGAGGTCCTTCTCCGAGAGGCTCGGGTCCGTCGAGGAGGTGACGCCGAGTTCCTTCAGCCGTTCCAGGCGATCCTCGATCACCTCGTTCAGCGCGTCGCGGATCTCGGCGACCTCGTCGGGGAGGTCGACGGTCCGCCACTCGACGTCGGTCTCGTGGGTGTACCGGGCGACGTCGGCGTCCTCCTCGGTCATCACCTCGACCTCCCGGATGCCGAGGTTCTCGCACACCGCGAGGATCTCCTCCTCGTCGCCCCCGGGGGAGGCGCTCATCCCGGTGACGAGCGGGGTCTCGGCGTCCGCGTGGTACCGCTCGGCGATGTAGGTGTACGCGTAGTCGCCGGTGGCCCGGTGGCACTCGTCGAACGTGCAGTGGGTCACGTCCGCCAGCGAGATCCGGTCCCCGACCAGGTCGTTCTCGATCACCTGCGGCGTCGCGACGATCACCCGGGCCTCGTTCCACAGGTCGGCGCGGTCCTCGGGGGGGACCTCGCCCGTGAACACGACGATCTCGTCGTCGGGGATCGCGAGCGCCTCCCGGTAGAAGTCGGCGTGCTGCTGCACCAGGGGTTTCGTGGGCGCGAGCAGGAGCGCCCTGCCCCCGACCTCGTCGAGACGTCGCGCGGTCACCAGCAGGCTCACGGTCGTCTTCCCCAGCCCGGTCGGGAGGCAGACGAGCGTGTGATCGTCGACGGCGGTTCCGGCGAGCTGGAGCTGATAGAGCCGGCGCTCGACGACCTCCGGTTCCAGCAGCGGATGCTCGACGTAGGCGACCTCGTCGCTGGCGGCCATTCGCCCCGTAGTTGGCCTCGCCGCCGGTTAAGGCTTCAGGTAGCGCGGTGGAAGTGGAGCGTGGACGGCCGCGTGCCGGCCCGGACTACACGGCGGCCAGCGCCATCCACGCCGCCCCCGACGCCACGAGCGGGATGCTCAGGTTGTCGTCGACGACGTAGGTCGCGACCACGGGCTTGACGCCGTCGGCCAGCGTCGCCGCGAGCGCGGCCGCGCCGGCGGGCACGGGCGGGAGAAACGACCAGGCCAGCGCGAGCGAGACGACGAACATGGTCGCCAGGACGTGCGGTCGTTTGACCGTCCGGAGTTCGTCCGAACCCAGCAACCCGCTCACGGGGTCCCCGATCGTCAGCATGAGCATGGCGGGGACGGCGATCTCGGGCCGGAAGAGGAGTCCGGCGATGCTCCCGCCGAGGACGTACAGGGCGTAGCCGGCGAGGTTGTTCTCCTCGTACTCCCGGGTCAGGACGTCGTAGACGATCCACTCGACGCCGATCACGATCCTGGCGAACTCCAGGGCCAGGGCGAGGATCGACCCGGCGATCAGGAGGATCCGGACCTGGGGCCAGGCGAGAACGTCGAACGCCCACGACAGCGGAACGATCGCGCCGGACGCGTGGACCAGCCGCCGGGCGACCTCGTGGGCCATGCCTACGCGAGGTCCCCGAAGGTCCGGTCGCCGTCCCGGAGCGCCGTCAGCGTTCCCTCCAGGTCGTCGATCGCGACGCGGACCTGTTCGGTCGAATCACGGTCCCGGACGGTCACCGTCCCGTCGTCCAGGGACCGGTGGTCGACCGTCACGCAGAACGGCGTGCCGACCTCGTCCTGGCGGCGGTAGCGGCGGCCGATGCTGCCCGAGTCGTCGTAGGTGACGGCCAGCCCCGCCGACCGGAGGTCCGCGACGATCTCGCGGGCGACGGTTTCCATCTCGCCGCCGGACTCGAGCGGGAACACGCCGACGGAGGTCGGCGCGACCGCCGGTTCCAGGTCGAGGTAGGTGCGCTCCTCGCCGTCGACGACGTCCTTGCGGTAGGCGTGGTGGACGACGGTGTAGAGCAGGCGGTCGATCCCGAAGGACGGTTCGACGACGTGGGGCGTGATGTGCTCGCCGGCCTCGGTGACCTCCTCGACGGCGAACCCGGCCGTCTCGGTCGGGATGGCGTGTTCCTCCCCGCCGACTTCGACGACGACCTCGTCGCCCTCGAAGGCCGACCGATCGCGCTCGGCGAGCCGTTCCAGCGCGTCGGCCACGTCGGCGGCGTCGCCGCCGAACTCGGGCCCGAGGTAGCTCATGTCGGGGTCGACGGTCGCGCGCTCGACCGTCTTGGGCTCGTCGTACTGCTTGAACAGGGTGAACTCCTCGTCGCTGTGCTCGGTGTGTTTCGAGAGGTCGTAGTCACCCCGATAGGCGAAGCCGGCCAGTTCGATCCAGTCGCCGTCGACCTGGCTCTCGGCGTCCCAGCAGTCGGCCGCGTAGTGGGCGAGTTCGCCGGGGTTGTGCTGGCGGAACCGGAACCGGTCCATGTCGACGCCGACGGCCTCGTACCAGGGTTTGGTGATGCCGAGGTAGTAGGCGACCCAGGGATCGCCGACGACCCCATCGTCGTAGGCCTCGCCGATGGTCATCGTCCGCGGCCCGGTCTCCTCGGCCTGCATCGCGGCGCTGTACAGCGGCGCCTCGACGTCGCGGACCGTCTCCAGCGGCGGTTCGTCCTCCTCGGGGTCGACGAACAGTTCGAGTTCGGCCTGGGTGAACTCCCGGACGCGGACGATCGACTTCCGGGGGCTGATCTCGTTGCGGTAGGCGCGGCCGATCTGGGTGATCCCGAACGGGAGCGTCCCCCGAGCGTACTCCCTGAGCTGCGGGAACTCGACGAAGATGCCCTGGGCCGTCTCCGGGCGGAGGTACCCCGGATCGGCGGAGCCGGGACCGATGTTGGTCTCGAACATCAGGTTGAACGCCTCGACGGCCTGCCCGGCCAGGCCCGCCCCGCAGTTCGGACAGACGAGTTCGTACTCGGCGATGACCTCCTCCACGTCGGGGATCGGGAGGCTCTCGGCCTCCTCGACGTCCGTGTCGTCCTCGACGACGTGGTCGGCGCGGTGGGACTCGCCGCACTCGGGACACTCGACGAGCATGTCGTCGAACCCGTCCAGGTGGCCCGAGGCCTCGAACACGGGTTCCGGCATCACGGTCGGCGACTCGATCTCGCGGTGCCCCTCCTGGACGGTGAACCGCTCGCGCCAGGCGTCCTCGAGGTGGCGCTTCAGGGCCGCGCCCTGGGGGCCGAACGTGTAGAAGCCGGACACGCCCCCGTATGCTCCACAGGACTGGAGGAAGAACCCGCGGCGTTTGGCGAGTTCGACGACCGTTTCGGCGTCGACGCGTGGTGGCGTTCGGTCCGTGGCCTCAGTCATATAGCGCCTCCAGCAGGTTCACGTCGAGGACGATCCCCTCGAGCTGGTCGCCGCCCACGAGCGGGAGCTGTTCGATGTCGTTGGCGATCATCAGCTGGGCGGCGTCCTTGATGCTCTTGCGGCGGGTGATCGAGACGACGTCCTCGGTCATGAACTCGCGAACCGGACCGTTCGGTATCTTGACGTTCCGGGTGGGCATGTACCGGCTGCCGACGGCCTTGATCCCTTCCCACATCCACTCGTCGTCCTGGTTGGCGATGGAGTTGCCCGTGCTCTCCTCGCCCTCGACCACGCGCGCGACGTGGATGATGTCGACCTCGGTTACGATCCCCGTCAGGTCCGCGTCGTCGTCCAGGACGACGGCGTAGGGCGCGTCGGCGTAGTAGAGCTCCCGCTCGACGACCGTTAGCGGGGTCCCCGCGTAGGTCGCGTTGACGGTGGTCGCGGCGAACCCTTCGACCGTGACGTCTGGCCCTACCTCGCCGTTGGCGATCGCCCTGACGACGTCCGTGACGGTGATGATCCCCTCGAGTTCGCCGTCGACGACCGGCAGTCGGCGGGCTCCTCGCTCGACCATGATCCGTGCGGCTTCCTCGACCGACGTCTGGCAGGTGGTCGTCGGGACGTCCTCGTCCATCAGGATGGCCAGCTGGTCCTGGTCGGGATCCTCGATGAGCGAGTCCCGGGAGATGAGCCCCCGGAACTCCTCCCGCTCGTCGGTCTCCTTGACCACTGGCACCGAGGAGAAGGACTTTTCTTGCAGATACTCGAGCGCGTCGTCCCGGGTGCCTGGCAGCGACACCGTGACGACCTCGGACCGGGGCGTCATCGCGTCGGCGACGTTCATATCCGCGGCTTACTATCCCCGTACATTTGTATACTACGACCCGTCTTGCCCTGGTCAGCGGGCCGGAACTCAGCCGAACCGGTCGAACGTCGGGACGAACGTCTCGACGCCCTCGTGCTCGTCGGCTCCCCGGACCCGTCTCGTCCAGGGGTTGCACGGGCGGGGACGTCGTTCCCGTCCGCCCGACGGTCTCGACCAGTGGCCCGGCGTCGCGGAGCCGATGGTGGCCGGCGAGGTAGGGGCCCCCGTTCGTCGGTTGGATCGAGTTTTCCGGCGTTTCGTTCGGCGCCAGAACGGCCCCCCGGCCATTCGTGGCATACTAGCTGTGGTCACATGGTCGTTCCCACGAATACGGCCGGCACGTCCGTGGGGGAGCAGTACGCGGACGCGTTTCTCGGTGCGGCAGGTGAGCGCCCGCCCCGTCGACCGAAGCCGTCGTTCCCGGCACCGTTTCGACGTTCTTTTGTGTTTGTGAGTTCCACACACGAATATGTCCACCAACACCGCGGTCACGTCCGAGCCCGACGACGGGACAGTGATGGCGTCGATCGACGAGGGTGGACACGAGCCCAGACTCGTCGTCGCCGACATCTCGCGCGACGGAGCATGGATATCGATCCCGTGTCCGAGCGCCGTCGACGTCGAGAACTGGCGATAAGCGGGGCGCGTCTTCGGTTCGTCTTCTCCGATATCGCCGGCTGCGAGCGCGAGAGCCGTCGCTTCACGGCCCGAAACGTGGAAGGGACGAAACGGCGGGCGAGGACGCTCCGAGGAAGTGGAACCTTCGGTCCGCGTTCAGGCGTCCGGGAAGAACTGTTCGTAGCCCTCGTGGTGGAAGGTTCCGATGGTGTTGCCGTCGAGAGTCTTGAGGTGTGAGTACATTTCCCCCTCTTCCGTCGCCGTCTCGATCAGGGTCTCCGCCTCGTGGCGCCAGAAGTTACCGGCGATGAGCACCGCGGTCATGGAATCGGAGTCGAGCAGTTCGGTCACGATGAATACCCGGCCGTCGGTGTCCGCGCGGTAGACGTTGTACTCGGAGAAGTCACCGGGTTCGACCGCTTCGACGAACTCGTCGGCGTCGTTCCCGGGGACGACGTACA
>JBLGCL010000053.1:0-16400 GCA_047617305.1 Natronomonas sp. | reverse complement strand
CGAGGACGCGGTCGTGATGGTGCTCGACGTGACCGAGTAGGGACGGGACGCAGCCCCGGAAGTGACACCCCCGCCACCGTCGGAACGCCGGTTCGTCGTCCGTTTTCCGACAGGGGCGCGTTTTTGTGTCTTCAGTCGAACCACCTTCCATGGGCTACCGCTGCCCCGTCTGCGACGAACCGCAACTCGACGGCGAGCACCTGGCCAACCACCTCGCGTTCACCGCGATGATCCGCAGCGAGGACCACGAGGCCTGGCTCGACGAGCACGTTACCGACTGGAAGGAACGGCGGCCGGCGGAACTCGCGGAGACGGTGACCCCCCACGCCCCCGAGGAGGACCTCCCGGACGAAGTCGAAGCCGCCGACACGCACGACCACGTCCCCGGCCGCGAACGGGGCCGGGGCGCGTATTCCGAGCGCCAGCGGGAACTCCGGGACCGCGAGCGCGAGGAACTCACGGACGAGGCGACCGAGGTGATGGCCGAAGCCCGGGCGATGACCCGGGAGATGCACGAGCGAGCCGAGGAATCGGGCGACGACGCCGAACGCGACGACGAACCGGACGGAAACGCGTAACTGTTCCACCGCCGACGGACCGGTATGGACACCGACACGACGGGGTGGATCGACCCCGACACCGAAGCCGAGGCCCGCGAAGCGTACGAGGCGCTCGAACCGGCGGCGAGGACGGTCGTCAGGGAGACGGCCAAGGCGATGGAGTTCGACCAGTCGGAGTACGAGACCCGCGTCACGTCCGAGGTCGTCGAGACGGTCCGGGACGCCCTGTTCGCCTCCCTGCTCGCGGTGACCGTCGACTCGCGCGAGGCGTTCGAGGACTGGCGGGCCGACTACGAGGGCGAGGTCATCGAGATCGGGAGCGAGAACGTCGACGGCGTCGTCCGGCACGCCCCGGGATTCGCGGACGAGGCCGTCGTCGCCACGTTCCATGACGAGGCCGACGCGGCCGTCGCGACCCTCCGGCGGCAGGCGTTCGGTCGGCTCTACCGCGAGGTCGTGCGATGACGACCGGCGACGGCGCGACGGGGCGGTGGGGCTCGATTAGCTGGGTGTTGCTCCGTGGTTGACTCGACCCCGCCGGATCCTGAGTGGCCCGTCCTCGAATCGGCGACCGAGTACGAGAACAGCTGGTACGCCGGCGGTCACGATCTCGTCGAACAGCCGGACGGCTCGCGGAAGCGATACTACTGGGCGGAGCTCCCGCCGGCGGTCGTGATCGTCGCCGTGGACGACGGCGACGTGCTGTTCGTCGAGCAGTATCGGCCGCCGGTCAGGCACACCCAGGTGGAACTCCCGGCGGGCCTCGTCGAGGACGACGAGTCCTACGAGGCGGCCGGGAGCCGCGAACTCCGCGAGGAGACGGGGTTCGATCCCGGCACCGTCGAACTGTTGCAGGACGTCTGGGTCGCGACCGGGTTGCTCCGGCACCGCCGGGGGTCGGTCTTCGCCCGGGACCTCGAACAGGGGGAGCCGTCCCTGGAGGGCAACGAGTTCCTCTCCCTGCAGCGAGTTCCTGCGGCCGAGGCGCTCGACCGGGCCCGCCAGTTTCCCACCAACGACGCGACGGTCGAGGCCCTGCTGCTCGCCAAGGAGGACGGGTTCCTTCCCTCGACGGCCTGACCGAAATCGGTTGCCGGGGAAACGCCCGACGAGTAGAAGAGGTCGGCCACGGCATCTCCTCGCGCCGCCGCTGGCGGGGAGCGATACGGTGGGAATCGTTCGCCTGGAGGGGGTGACGCCCGGGGACGGATTCGTCGGCGGTCGGGTGCCGGCGTCAGGACTCCTCCACGCCGCCGAAAGCGGCCAGCGTCTCCTTCCGGATCGTGTCCCGCGAGAACAGCGTCACGACGTCGCCGGCCCGGAACTCGGTGTCGCCCCGGGGCGTCACCGCGGTGCCGTCGCGCTCGATGCCGACCACGAGCATCCGGTTGGCGAGGATGCCCGCCTCGACGGCCGCCTGGATCGTAAGGCCCGCTACCGCCGCGCCCTCCGAGACGGTGAATTCGATGACTTCCGCGTCGTTGGCGAGGCTCAGGAAGTCGGTGACCGACGGCCCGCTGGGCTCGTCGCCGGGACCGAACGGGTGGTAGGGGTGGTGCTGTTCGCGCTCGATGACGTGTTCCTCCTCGATCTCGATCCCCAGTTCAGAGATGTCGTGCGCGATCCGACTGATGTCGCTCGTGTCCTCGCCCACGACGCTAACGTGGAGGTTCGACCGTCCGGACATCAGCTCCCGAACGTTGACGACGCCTGAGATGTCCAGCACTTCCTGACCCAGCCGTTTGCGCTCGGGCACCGGCACCGTGCACGTGAAGAGGTAGATCATCCGCCCCTCGATTCGCTCGTAGTCGATGTCGGCCGGGTAGCCACGGATGATGCCCGTCTCCTCCAGCCTGTCGATCCGGTTGCGGATCGTCGCCGGCGTGACGTCGACCTCGTCGGCGAGGGTCGTCGCCTGGGTGTTCCGGGCGTCGCGGCCGAAATGGTAGAGGATCCGTTTGTCGATCTCGTCGAGGCTGTACTCCATGAACGACCGTAGAAGGTCCACTGATATCAAGCCACGACCTTCGGAACCAGCGTGACCGTCCCGAAAACTACCGGGGACGTGGCTCGTTGGTTCTTTGACGAAAAACAAACTCGTTACAATTTTTGTCAAAGAAATTGAGATGGCGTAGTTTTATTATCACCTGCATCGAACTCCGAATGGGTCCCCTCGTATCGATCCGGTCCGGGTCGCCGGTACGGTGTCGGTCCGGGATCACGGCGGGCGTGGCGGATCGACGCGACGGGAGCGGTGAGGGAACACATGTACATCATCATCGTCGGTGGCGGTGCGGTCGGTGCGCCGCTGGTCGAACTGGCGACGGCGGGCGGTCACGAGGTGGTCGTCGTGGAGGCCGACGACCGAGTCGCCGAAACCGTCGCGGCGAACTACGACTGTCTGGTCATCAACGGCGACGCGAGGACCGCGAACGTCCTCGAGGACGCCGGCATCGACCGCGCCGACGCCGCCATCAGCACGACGGACGACGACGCGACGAACGTGATGGTCATGCTGCTCGCCGCCGAACACGACGTTCCGTCTCGGGTTTCGGTCGTCAACGAGGAGGACCACATGGCCCCGTTCCGGAAGACCGGGGCCAACACCATCGAGAACCCTGACCATCTCATCGCCGAACACCTCTACCGCGCGGTCCAGCGTCCCTCCGTCAAGGACGTCCTCCACCTCGAGGGCGAGGCGGAGGTCTTCGAAATCACGGTCGCGGAGTCGTCTCCGCTGGTCGACCTCACGCTCGAGGAAGCCGCCGAAGCCGGCCACCTCGAGGACGACCTCCTGATCGTCGCGGTCGAACACGACGGCGAGGTCCTCACTCCAAGCGGTTCGACCCGGATCCGGGCCGGTGACGTCGTGACCGTCTTCTCGAAGCGAGGCTTCGAAAGCGACGTTCTCGACCGCTTTGCACCCCGGATCGAACCAGTCTGAGTCTTCACCCCTTCGATCACTATGACCTACCACACCATCCTCGTCCCGACCGACGGAGGACAGCCCTCGGAACGCGCGGCCGTCCACGCCGCGGACCTCGCGGCGAAATACGACGCCACGATCCACGCGCTCTACGTGCTGGACGGGCCCGAACTGCCGCCGAACGTGGAGGATCCCGGCCTGAACCCGCAACTGGAGGAAAAACGTCGCCGGGCGTTCGACGCGGTCGTCGAGGCGGCGGACGACTACGACGTTCCCGAAGTCGTCACGGCTGCCGTCGTCGGGGAAACAGACCCGGCCATCCGCCAATACGCCGACGAGCACGACGCCGACCTGATCGTGATGGGTACGCACGGTCGGTCGGGGCTGGATCGCCTGGTCGTCGGGAGCGTCTCCGAGAAGGTCGTCCGCCAGTCGGAGGTACCCGTCGTCACCGTTCGGCCCACCAGTTCCGACGCCCGATCGGCCACCGGCTCGGACGCCTGATCGGTCGGCCTATCGGTGGTCGATGTCCTCGATCGACGCCCGCCAGTAGGACACCTCGCTTTCGGCGAGGTCCCACGCCACCTCGGCCTCGGTCGGGCTCAGCCGCCCGTTTCGCTCCTCGTACGCCCGGAAGGTGCCCGTCCAGGGTGCCTCGGAGTCGTCCTCCCGTCTGTATCGGTCGGCCGTCACCCGGGTTATCAGGTCATCGTCGTCGAAGTGGAAGACGACGGACGCCACGTTGCCGTCGTGTTCGATGGTCGCCCGGGCCGAGTGGTCGTCGATCGGTTCCCACTCGACGCCAGCGGCCGGGAGGAGGGCCGTCGGGAACCAGGGCGTCTCGGCCAGGTAGCGGACGAGTTCGCTCTCGTTCATCTCGGAGTCGGGGCCGACGTCGACCACCGTGATCGTCGAGAGGAGTTTCCCCCGCAGAAACCCCTCGCCGTTGGCGTAGGCGTCCACGACCCTGGCGGGGAGCAACGGGGCGACGTCGATGGTGGCGTCCCAGACGAACCCCGGCGGGTCGACGGTGTAGTGCTGGGTCGCTTCGAGGGGTTTCCACTCCGCATCGGCGCCCCCGAGTCGAATCTCGCCGCGCTGTTCGAGTCTGACGGTGTGGACGAGGGGCTGTCCCTCGTCGAGGACAGTTTCGAAGTAGCGCCGGACGGGAGCGGGGAGTCCCTCGACGTCGCCCGGGTCGAAAGTCTCGTCGGCGTTAGCCCCCGTCTCGGTCCTGGTACCGGTCCCTGGTTCTGTTCTGGCGTCGGCCACCAGGTCAGCCGCGAGACGGGCGTGGGAGCGGCCGAGGCGATACGTGTTGACGATGACGGCGGCGACGGCGAGGACGATCAGACCGGCGAGGACTCGGAAGGCGGACGTGATCCGCATGATTGGATACCTTTACCCTCGAGTGGTTCCACGATCAGTGTTCTTCTCGATTCGCGAAGTACGGTCCTCCTCACGAGTGACGGCCATAATGATATACGATTCCCCACGCGAACGAGAGGCCGACCATCACGACGACCATTCCGGCGAACTGCTCGCTCATCGGGAGATCGATGCCGGTCGTCGATCGAATCAATTCGATCGTCACCATCGACGTCTCCCCCAATGGCGGTGCCAGATTCGTAAGGTACTCCGACATCACCGTCCCGACGACGAGCGCGACGAACGCGGCGATCCCGTGTGACGCCCCACTTTTGGCTGGCATATCGGTCCTTTGTGGTTCGTTTCTATTAGGCATACTGTCCACGACCGCCGAACCGTCCGCAATGGTTCCCTTTTTCATCGTGGCCCACGCGCGTTCGTGGTATGCGACTGGAGGACTACTGGGGCGTGGGACCGAAGACCAGGACGCAACTCGAGTCGTCGATCGGGACCGAGGCGGCCATCGAGGCGATAGAAGGCGCCGACGTCCGGACGCTGGTCGAGGCGGGCCTGAGTCGGGGGCGGGCCACCCGCATCCTCCGGCACGCGACCGGCGCCGAGGGGCTCGACGCGCTGGCGACGAGCGACACCCGGTCGGTGTACAAGGACGCCATCGACCTCGCGGTCGAGCACGCGGTCACCGCCGGCGCGGCCGACCGCATCAGGGTGCTCACGCCGCTCGCGAGTCGCGAGGCGATGATCGAACGCCTCGACGCGGTCCTCGCGGTCAGGGACGCCTGGGCCGGGCTCGACGAGGACGCCAGGGGGAGCGTCCTCGACGCGTTCGAGACCTACGACGAGGCCGGCGAGAGCGAGCGAGCGGCCGTCGAGGCGGCGCTCGCGCTCCGGGACGCGGGACTCGAGTCCGGTCCCTTCGAGCGGATCGCCGACCTCGATCCCGACGGGCTCCGCGCGGCGGCCGACGCGCTGGCCGGCCTCGACGACGGGGAGGTCCGGGAGGGGGTCGACGACGAACTCGATCGCCGCCGCGAGGCCCTGGCGGCGGTCGACCGACTGAAGGCGAACGCCATCGACGTCATCGAGGAGCTGCGAGCGACGGGCGCCCGGGACACGGCGGAGTTCCGCGAGGCGTTCGTCGAGTACGTCCGCGAGGAGGCCGACGTGGATCCCGCGCGGATTCGCGCGGCGGCGCCCGACGACGCGACGGACGTGACCGACTTCGTCGGCGAGGGGTTGCGGGAACTGGCTGCCGACCTCGAGGCGGACGTCGAGGAGCGCGAGGAGACGGTTCGGGCGGACCTCGAGTCGGACGTGGCCGACGCCCGCGAGGACGTCGACGCCGCGATCCGGGCCGTCGACGACATCGCCTTCTACCTCTCGCTCGGCCGGTTCGCCGACGCCTACGACATGACGCGACCGACGTTCGCCGACGGGAACGGGCTGGCGATCGATCGCGCCCGCAATCTGGGCCTGCTCGCGGCCGACGAGGCCGTCCAACCGGTCACCTACGCGCTGGGCGAGTACGACCTGGACCTCGATCTCGACCCCGGTACCGAGCGCGTCGCGGTGCTGACCGGAGCCAACAGCGGCGGGAAGACGACCCTGCTCGAGACCGTCTGTCAGGTCGTCCTGCTGGCGTCGATGGGGTTGCCAGTGCCGGCCGAGAACGCCCAGGTGACGGTCTTCGACGACGTCGTCTTCCACCGCCGGCACGCGAGTTTCAACGCCGGCGTCCTCGAGTCGACGCTCCGAACGATCGTCCCGCCGCTGGCCGACGAGGGCCGGACGCTCATGCTCGTCGACGAGTTCGAGGCCATCACGGAGCCCGGCAGCGCGGCCGATCTGCTCCACGGACTGGTTCGGTTGACGGTGGACCGCGACGCGCTCGGCGCGTTCGTCACGCACCTCGCCGAGGACCTCGAGCCGCTGCCGGAGGCGGCTCGCGTGGACGGCATTTTCGCCGAGGGGCTCGACGCCGACCTCGAACTCGAGGTCGACTACCAGCCGCGGTTTCACGCGCTCGGCAAGTCGACGCCGGAGTTCATCGTTTCGCGGCTGGTCGCCGGTGCTGCCGACCGGACCGAGCGCTCGGGGTACGAGACACTGGCCGAGGCGGTCGGCAGCGACATCGTCCAGCGGACCCTCGCGGACGCCCGCTGGAGTGGATAGTCGTCGGCCCTACAGGTGGCCCTCGGGGGGCGTTACCCGGTCGGAGTCGCTGTCGTAGAGGTAGTTCCTCGCCCCCCACGACATCGCGGCGAGTCCGAGCAGGAACATGCCGAGGGCGCCGAGGACGAACCAGCGAGACGGGAACTCCTGGTTCAGAAACGGACCACGGAGGATGTACCACCCCGCGTAGCCCGCCAGGAACGCCCCCACGACCAGATTAAGGATGCCAAGTTTCTTGCCCATGGTTAGTCCGGTCCACGAACTCGTAGCGTCTCCGTCTTAATAAAAGCACCCAGGGTTACAAAAAATTTATAGATAAATGAAACCCACGCCCGGTTCTATTCAACAACTTTCGGATTGCCAACCATAATTGCTGTCTGAAACGTATCCGCCGACCCCCGGTCGTCCGCGGCCGTCGTCCCGATGCGTGACCCAACGTGTTATAGGGCTGACCCGCATGGTTCCCGACGTGTACGACCGAATCCTGTTTCCGACGGACGGGAGTGACGTGGCCGGGACGGTACTCGACTACGTGCTCGACCTGGCAGTCGGCGTGGACGCGACGGTGTGCGTGCTCAACGTCGCGGACACGAACCGGGACAGCGTGGCACGGATCGACGGCGAGGTCATCGACGTCCTAGAGGGGGAAGGCGAGGAGGTCGTCGAGGCGGCGGCCGACCGCGCGAGGGAACGCGGCGTCTCGGTCGAAACCGAGGTCCTCCAGGGGGATCCGTACCGAACGATCGTCGACTACGCCGACACCCGGGACGTGGGCCTCGTCGCGATGCCGACCCGCGGACGCCGGAGTCTGGACCGGTTCCTCCTGGGTAGCGTAACCGAGCGAGTCGTCAGGCGCTCGGACGTCCCGGTCCTCACGATCCGGCCTGACGACGAGGTCGACCTGCGGCACCCGTACCGGAACGTGCTCGTTCCGACCGACGGGAGCGAGGCGGCGAACGACGCGCTGGCGGCGGCGATCGAGGTGGCATCCGCCGCCGGTGCCGGACTCCACCTGCTCCACGTCGTCGAGGAGTCCGGGTTCGGCCTCGACTTCGGGTCGGACGACGAGACGGACGAGGCGGACGAGATCCTCGAGTCGGCGGCCGAAACGGCCCGGGACGCGTCGATCGACCCCGTGACGACCGCGGTCCAGCGGGGGTCAGTCCACGAGGAAACCATGGCATACGTCGACGACCACGACGTCGACCTCGTCGTCGTGGGCACCCACGGTCGGACGAACCTGGATCGCTACCTCCTGGGGAGCGTCGCGGAGAAACTCGTTCGTTCCTCGCCCGTCCCCGTGATGACGGTGCGCGAGTACGACCGGTAGAACGACGGGACCGGCGTTGCGGTGGCGGCGACGGAGTGAGCACGCGCCGCCACCGCGTTCGCGAACGTTCCCGGCGCCGACGACCGTCGCGGGTCGCCGGGAGCGACGGGCGCCGATCGGGCCCTCACCGCGAAATGCGGTTGATCTTGTCCCCGATGACGTCTTCGACTTCCTCCCGCGTGACGGTGACGGCGTCGCCGGGGAGGGTCCGGGCGATCGCAGCGGTGGCGGCGCCGTACTCGAGGGCCCGCCCGATGTCATCGCCGGCCATCCGGCGGGCGAGGAACGCCCCGGTGAGGGCATCGGTCGCGCCGAAGGGATTGACCGTCTCGGACTCGTAGTCGTCGTGCTCGTGGATGACGTTGTCGTGCCAGGCGATGGCGCCGCGTTCGCCTTTCGTGACGACCACGGTTTCGAAGTCGTACTTCGAGGCGAGCGTGTGGGCGATTTTGTTCGGGTCCGTGTCGTCGTAGCCCAGGACCGTCTCGGCGTCGCGGGCCGCAGTCACGAGCACGTCGATCGCGGGGAAGAGCGCCGTCAGCGTCTCATTCGCCGCCTCCGGCGACCAGAGGCTCGATCGATAGTTGAGGTCCATGGCAGTCGTCGTTCCGGCGTCGTGGGCCACCTTGAGGAGTTCGACGGTCGTCTCGCGGAGGGTTTCCGAGAGCGCGGGGGTGACGCCCGTCGTGTAGAACGCCCTGGCGTCCTCGACCTTCCCGGCGTCGAGCTGGTCGACGGTGCAGTTCGTAATCGCCGCGTCCTCCCGGTCGGGGATGACCTTCGTCCTGCGGGGTTCCCCGGCATGCTCCATGTACACCGTTCCCTGGCGCCCGCGGTCGCTCCAGACGACGTCGGCCCCGATGCCGTGCCGTCGGAGTTCGCCGACGACCCGTCGGCCGAGGGGGTTGTCGGGCAGTTTCGACATCCAGGTCGAGACCGCGCCGAGTTTCTCGGCCGCGATCGCCGTGTTGCTCTCCGGGCCGGCGGCTCGACACTCGAACTGTGTCGCGTCCTCGACGCGCTCGTGTCCCGGCGGCGTGAGTCGAAGCACCGTTTCGCCGAAGGTCACGAGGTCCGTCATCCGTTCCACCCCGGCGTCGCAGCCGCATCCGTAGCGCGGCGTGTCATGTTCGGAAGCAACGACCGGCCACGACATAAGTCTCCCCACGGGATTCATCGCCCGAAATTCCGCGGGCGTCCCGGTACGCCTGGGCGCGAGTAACGAGGATTCCTGGGTGAGGAGGGAACCCGGACACGGGAAACGGATCCGGACGGTGGACGCGAGTGGAAGGGACCCGCACGGAACGGCGTCGACAAACGACCGTTCGCCCGGGACCGATTTATACGGGTGGTGGTGACAAAGGGCATGGTTTATTTACTCTTTCGGCCAAAAACTTGACGAATGATGCAGGTGACCACACATGGCTGACAAACCGCACCAGAACCTGGCCATCATCGGCCACGTCGACCACGGGAAGAGCACGCTCGTCGGGCGGTTACTGTTCGAGACCGGGAGCGTCCCCGAGCACATCATCGAGCAGCACCGGGAGGAGGCCGAGGAGAAAGGCAAGGGCGGCTTCGAGTTCGCCTACGTGATGGACAACCTCGCCGAGGAGCGCGAGCGGGGCCTGACGATCGACATCGCCCACCAGGAGTTCGACACGGACGAGTACTACTTCACGATCGTGGACTGTCCGGGCCACCGCGACTTCGTGAAGAACATGATCACCGGCGCGAGCCAGGCCGACAACGCCATCCTCGTCGTCGCGGCGGACGACGGCGTCGCGCCCCAGACCCAGGAGCACGTGTTCCTCGCCCGCACTCTGGGCATCGGTGAACTGCTCGTCGCGGTCAACAAGATGGACCTCGTCGAGTACGAGGAATCCCGATACAGGGAGGTCGTCGCCGAAGTCAAGGACCTGCTGAACCAGGTCCAGTTCAGCACCGAGGACGCCTCGTTCATTCCGATCTCGGCGTTCGAGGGCGACAACGTCGAGTCGCCGTCGGACCGGACGTCCTGGTACGACGGCCCGACCGTCCTCGAGGCCCTGAACGAGCTGCCGGAGCCGGAGCCGCCGACGGACGCGCCGCTGCGCCTGCCGGTCCAGGACGTCTACACCATCTCCGGCATCGGCACCGTCCCCGTCGGCCGCGTCGAGACCGGCATGATGGAGCCGGGGGACGTGGTGAGCTTCCAGCCGTCGGACGTCGGCGGCGAGGTCAAGTCGATCGAGATGCACCACGAGGAAGTCGACGAGGCCGGCCCCGGCGACAACGTCGGGTTCAACGTCCGCGGCATCGGCAAGGACGACATCCGCCGCGGCGACGTTTGCGGTCCCGGCGACGATCCGCCGACCGTCGCCGATACGTTCCAGGCCCAGATCGTCGTGATGCAGCACCCCTCCGTCATCACGGAGGGCTACACGCCGGTCTTCCACGCTCACACGGCCCAGGTCGCGTGTACGATCGAGTCGCTCGACCAGAAGATCGACTCCTCCAGCGGCGAGGTCGAGGAGGAGAACCCCGACTTCATCCAGGCCGGGGACGCGGCCGTGGTGACGGTCCGGCCGCAGAAGCCGCTCTCGGTCGAGCCCAGCAGCGAGATTCCGGAACTCGGGAGCTTCGCCATCCGCGACATGGGCCAGACCGTGGCCGCCGGGCGGGTGCTCGACGTCAACGAGAAGTAATCCCGTCGCCGACGAGCGTCGGCGCCGCGTCGGTCCCCTCGACCGACGCGTCGTAGCCGAAGGTCCGGAGGAGGTCGACGCTCGTCGTGACGTGGTCGGTGGCGGCCGGGATCCGGACCCGGCCGCCGGCGAGCGCGAGGAAGACGGCCAGCTGGTCACCCATGTGGCGGTCGACCGCCGCGTCGGTCGCGAGGAACTCGCGGGCGGCGTCGACCGCCTCCCGTCCCACGTCCTCCGCCGGCGTTCCCTTCTCGCCGAGCGCGTCGAACCCCGCGATCGCGTCGCTGGCGTCGATCCGGAGGAGGACGGCCGAGCCCGCGGAGTCCGCCTCGACGGTCCTGACGGTCCGCTCGACGACGGGGAGGTCGGCCTCGGAACCCGGGCTGCGATCGGGGACCTCGACGTCGGACACCGGTTCAACGACGGCGTCGGCCTGCCGCTCCGCCACCGAGGCGTCCGCCAGGTCGGTCGTCGCCGTCGAGTCCACCCGGGCGGCGGTCGGCGTCCCGCGATCGGTCAGGTCGATCGGGTCGATCGACGACGGCGCGAGCCACAGCGTCGCCCGGCCCCCGCCGGCCGGGTAGAACCCCCGTCGATCGACTTCGACGGCGGCCTGGAGCCCGTGTTTGCGAAGCAGGGGGAGTTTCACGCGGCGGAAGTACGCCATCGTCGGCGACCACTTCACGTCGGTGCCGCCGGTCGCGGTGACGGCGAGGGGTTCGTCCAGGCGGGTCGCGAGCGGAAGGACGGCGTCGAACAGCAGCGTCAGGCTGCCGGCGGTGCCGACGTCGACCGAATAGCGCCCGCCCCGGATTTCGTCGGGCCGGAACGTCACGTCCGTCGACCCCTCGCTCGCGCCCTCGACCGCGGCGTCACAGATCTCGGCAAGGAGTCGGACGGCCGTGAGGTGCTGGGGCCGCAGGCCGGGGGTGCTCCGGGCACCTCTGATCCCCTCGATCGTCACCGGGTCGCCGTCCAGGGCCGCGAGCGCCAGCGCGGTCCGGAGGAACTGGCCGCCCGCCTCGGAGCCGTCGAGTTCGCGCATGGCTCACCCGTCGTGTTCGCACCCTATCGACCTAACGCTGCTCGTTCGCGGGATCGATCGACCTACCGCCCTTCTTGCTCGCGCTCGAGTTCCGCTTCGGTTTCCGCGGTCAGGTCCCCCAGGTGGTCGGATATCTCGACGGCGTACTCGGACGGATCCTCGATCTCGCGGACCGACCGTGGGAGTTTCTCCAGTTCCGTCAGGGTCCGCTCCCGGATCGCATCGATGTCGGGCAGGTCGTAGACCAGGTCGCCATCCTCGACGACGGTCTCCAGCAGTCGTTCGCCGGGCAGGTCGTCGTCGCGGAGGCCGATCACGTCGCGGACGTACGTCCCGTTACTCGCTACGCGGCTCACCTGCTTGGGGTTCGGATAGGTGACCTTGCCGGTCGAGAGCTTCATGCTCGGTTCGACCTCGCCGTCGCGCTCGATCGCGGTGAGCTTGTACACCACGTCGATCGCCGGGGCGTCCCTGGTCGTCGTCAGGGCCGTCCCGGGACCGAACCCGGTGGCGACGCCACCGTCCTCGAAGAACTCCTCGATCGCGTACTCGTCCATGCCGGAGGAGACGATCAGGCCGGTGTCGTCGTCGATGATCCCGTCCACCTCTCGCGAGAGCGCCGCGAGGTCGCCCGAGTCGATCCGGACGCCCGAGATGTCCACGTCCTTCTCGCGGGCGACGTCCATCGCGAGTTCCGTCCCGGTGACCGTGTCGTAGGTGTCGACCAGGAGGACCGAGTCCTCGCCGTACTCCTCGACGAACGCCTCGAAGGACTCGCGCTCGGTGTCGAAGCTCTGGATCCACGAGTGGGCCATCGTCCCGAAGGTGGGGACCCCGAACGCCTCGCCCGCCGCGACGTTGGAGGTCCCGTCGAAGCCGCCGACGTAGGACCCTCGTGAGGCCTTCATCCCGGCGTCGGTCCCGTGGGCGCGCCGGCAGCCGAAGTCGACGAGGTTCTGGTCGTCGCCGTACCGCCGGACGACGTCGCGCATCCGGGCGGCTTTCGTCGCGACGAGCGACTGGAAGCCGATCTGGTTGAGGAGCGCGGTCTCCAACAGCTGGGCCTCCATCAGCGGCGCGGTCACCTCGAGCAGCGGTTCGTCGGGGAACACCGGCGTCCCCTCGGGGATCGCCCGGACTTCGCCGGTGAACTCGAGGCCGCCGAGGTATTCGAGGAAGTCGTCGTCGAAGCCCTCCCCGGCGAGATACTTCAGCGTCTCGTCCTCGAAGGATAGTTCCTCGACGTAGTGCAGCGCCTGCTCCAGTCCCGCCGCGATGACGTACCCGCGGTTCGTCGGCAACTCGCGGAAGAAGAGGCTGAACGTCGCTTCCGGGTTGTGGTCCTCCCGGTAGTACCCCTGGAGCATCGTCAACTCGTAGAGGTCGGTGAAGGCCGTCAGGTTCGACGGCGTGACGAACCCGAACTCGGTCTCGCTCATGGACGGCGTTTCGGGGAAGATGGCCTTAAGGATGGCTTCACGGGATTTTGGTTCCGGAAGCACGGGACGGAACGGCGCTACTGGTGCCCGGGGTAGTCCCGTTCGAACCGGTCCTCGATCTCGTCCCGATCGATCTGGACGATTACCGGACGACCGTGCGGGCAGGCGTAGGGGTTGTCACACTCGTCAAGCGACTGCAACAGGTCCATCACCGACCCCTCGGTCAGCGACGTGTTGCCGGTGATGGAGGGGTAGCACGCGAGGTCGGCCACGAGGTCGTCGGCCAGGGCCTCGACCGCCGTCTCGCCGTCCCGATCCGCCGACAGGAACGAGTCCAGCACGTCCCGGAGCGTCTCGGGGGGCAGCGTCTCGGAGAAGACGGCCGGCACCGCCGTCACCTCGACCCGACGGTCGTCGGTCAGCGAGGCCCGGAATCCCAGTCGCTCCAGGGCCTCGCGGTGGGCGTCGAACGCGGCGGCCTCGCCGGCCGTCAGCGACATCGTCACCGGGTCGGCCAGCGCCTGGGCGGTCGTGTCGTCCGCGAAGGTCTCCGTCAGGCGCTCGTAGTTGATCCGTTCGTCGGCCGCGTGCTGGTCGATCAGCGCCAGGCCGTCCTCCGTCTCGCAGACGACGTACGTGTCGTGGACCTGTCCGAGCACCCGAAGTGACGGAAGGGTGTCGAACTCTGGCGATCGATCGACGGCCTCCCCGTCGAGCGTTCGCTGGTCGGTGCCGCCCGAGATCCGACCGTCGGTCTGGCCGTCCCCGGAAGCCGCTTTGTGATCTGCCGTGGCAACGGTCGGTTCCTGGTCGGCCGCGGTCGAGTCGTCGGCGGTCGTCGCCGTTTCGGAACTCGGGGGGGAATCGGCTTTTGCCGTCGAACCGGTTCCGGAGGCATCGTCCCGTTCCTTCGGGTCGGCGGACCCCGCGGACGATTCCCCTTCGGCCGTCCCGTCGATCCTCCGGTGGTCGCTATCTGACTTCGATGTGTCGCCGGCAGCCCGACGTTCCGATGGCGAAGCCGTCGCGTCGTTCGTTTCAGATCGCTCCGTTTCGATATCGTCGCGATCCCGGGCGACCGACTCGCGGTCAGTCCCGCTCTCGGCGCTCCCCGAAACGGCTTTCCTGTCCGTCGATTCGTCTTCGACTCGATCCGGCGCGACTTCGGTTTCCTCCGCCTGCGATCGGCCACGCGGCGCCGAGGATCTGACCAGGCCGTGCTCGACGAGGGCCTCCTCGATGGCCGTCCGGACCTGGTGGCGGACCGCCTCGCTCTCGCCGAACCTGACCGCCATTTTGCGCGGGTGCACGTTCACGTCCACCTCGCCGGCCGGCAACTCGAGGAAGACGGCCGCGAAGGGGTAGCGGTCGCCCGCGAGTTGGCCGCCGTAGGCGTCGACGACGGCCTCCCGAGCGGTGGACGAGGTGACGTACCGGTCGTTGACGAACGTCGAGAGGTACTCGCGAGTGCTGCGGTTGGTTTCGGGGTGGCTGACCAGGCCGCGGACGCGGTCGATCGGGCCGTCCTCGAACGTGCGATCGACGGGGATCATCGCCTCGGCGACTTCCCGCCCGTAGACCGACATGACGGTCGACTGGAGGCCGCCCTGGCCGGGCGTGGCGAACGTCTCGCGGCCGTCGTGGGACAGCGAGACGGCGACGTCGGGGTTGGCCAGCGCGTACTGGGTGACGACCCGGTTGACGTGCCCGAACTCGGTTGCTTCGGTCTTGAGGTACTTCTTCCGGGCGGGCGTGTTGAAGAACAGGTCCGTCACCTCGACGGTCGTGCCCTCCGGGCACCCGACGCGCTCGACGGACTCGACCTCGCCGCCCGCGTAGACGAGTGCGGTCCCGACGTCCTCGCTTCCCCGCGGTCGAGTGCGAATCGTCAGTCGCGAGACGGCGCCGATGGCGTGCAGGGCCTCGCCGCGAAAGCCCAGCGTGGCGACGCCGGACTCGAGGTCGTCGATGTCCCGGATCTTGCTCGTCGTGTGCTCGCGGACCGCGGCCCGAACGTCGGCCTCGGTCATGCCCTCGCCGTCGTCGCGGACGACGATTCCTTCGGTGCCACCCGCCTCGACGCGCACCTCGACGCGCGACGCGTCGGCGTCGAGGCTGTTCTCGACCAGTTCCTTCACCGCCGAGGCCGGGCGCTCGACCACCTCGCCGGCGGCGATGCGCTCGATCGTGGACTGGTCGAGCGTCCGGATGTCGGTCGCTTCATCGGCCGGCCCGTCAGTGGCGGTGTCGTCGTCGCTCACGGTCCCACCCTCGCCTCCGGTCCGCCCTCGTCCGTGCTCATGACTTGTCACACTCAACGCGTGCCCGTCGTGAAAACGTCACGGGATCGGGCGGGATGGATATCGGCCGTGACCGTCGGGACGCCCCGTGCGAGCGACGTGCAAGCCAGGATTGAGGTATCAGGTAAAATATGTAATGTATACAATACGTCAGCGCAAGTGCCGTGGGCGGGTGGTCGGGGTGAGCACCCGGACGGCGGTGGGGGAGGGATCGGATGCGAGTACGCCGGGCGAAACGCGATCCGGACGGCGTCCCTTTGCGATCTACTATCCGGAGTACGGCATCGTGGCGGCGATCGTCGGATACGCCCTGTTCTATACCGTGGTCGACTTCGCGACGCCGATGCTCGTCGAATCGCTGGCCGCCGGCTTCCCGGCCTTCGTAGCCGGACCCATGCAGACGTGGGCGGCAGTCGCGCTCTGGGCCATCCTGGGACTGACGATCCCGGGACGACTCCAGCAGCAGACGCCGGCCAACCCGCACGTCTTCGAAACCCGCGAAGAACTGGTTCGCTTCCTCCGGGACGAACGGCCGACCGGGTGGAACTACCGGTT
>JBLGCL010000052.1:0-16593 GCA_047617305.1 Natronomonas sp. | reverse complement strand
AACGAGATTTCATACCACATGCGAACCGGCACGCGTGCCACCGCCTGGTCGGCGGCGCTCACCGCGGCTCTCGTGGCTGCCGTCGTCGGATGCACGACCGTCGGCGCGGTCAGCCTGGCCCCCCTGCCGTCGCGAAGGCGATCCTCGACGCGCTTCCATTCCTCTCGTTCGAGGTCGGGGCCACGACGCGGACCATCGTGGTCGACCTCCGCCTGCCGCGCATCCTGCTCGCCGCTGTCGTCGGGTTCGCCCTTGGCGCGGCCGGCACCGTCATGCAGGGCTTCTTCCGCAATCCGATGGCGGACCCGTCGATCATCGGCGTCTCGACGGGCGCGGCCGTCGGCGCGGTCGCGGTCATCGCCGTGCCCGCCCTCGCGCCCCCGAGCCTGGCGATCGGCGGCTTCACCGTGGCGTCGGGCCTCCAGTTGGCCGCGTTCGCGACGGCACTGATCACGGCCTTCGCAGTGTACCTGATCGCGACTGAGGGCGGACGGACCCCGGTCGCGACGCTCCTCCTCGCGGGCGTGGCGGTTCAGACGTTCCTCGGCGCGGTCATCTCCTATCTCATGCTCCACGCGGGCCGGAGCCTCGAACGTGCCGTCTACTGGTTGATGGGGCACCTCCACGCGAGTTCCTACGACGACGTGGCGTTCGCCGGCCTGGCGGTCGTCGTCGGCTTTCCGGTGCTGCTCGCGTTCGCCTCGGACCTGAACGTCCTCCTGCTCGGCGAGGAGGACGCGCACCACCTCGGCGTTTCGGTCGAGCGCACGAAGGCGATCCTGCTTGCCGTCTCGACGCTCGTGACCGCGGCGGCCGTCGCCGTTTCGGGCGTGATCGGGTTCGTCGGGCTCATCGTGCCCCACGTGATGCGGCTGATCGTCGGGCCGGACCACCGGATCCTCCTGCCGACCAGCGCGCTCGCTGGCGCCGTCTTCCTGGTCCTGACCGACACCCTCGCGAGGGCGCGCGTCGAACAGATGCCGGTGGGGATCGTGACGGCGGCCCTGGGCGCACCCTTTTTCCTCTTCCTGCTTCGCCGTCGGGAGGTGACCGAACTATGACACTGATCGACGTCGACGACGTTTCGGTATCGCTCGGCGGGACCACCGTCCTGGACGAGATCTCGACGGCCGTCCGGGAGGGGCAGTTCGTGGGCCTGATCGGTCCCAACGGCGCGGGCAAGACGACGCTGCTGCGAACGATGAGCGGCGTCCTCGACCCCGACGCAGGACGGGTGGTTATCGACGGCGACGGCGTGGCCGACCTCTCGTCGATGGAATCGAGCCGACGCGTCGCCGTCCTTCCCCAGGACACCACCGTCTCCTTCGACTTCAGCGTCGAACAGGTGGTCGAAATGGGGCGTCACCCCTACCGATCCCGGTTCGGGGGCGGGAACGCGGACGACCGCCGGATCGTCCGGGACGCCATGCAACGGGTCGACGTCGCCCGCTTCGCCGACCGGTCGATCGGGTCCGTCTCCGGCGGCGAACGTCAGCGGGCTATCCTGGCACGCGCGCTGGCTCAGGACACGCCCGTCCTCTTGCTGGACGAACCGACGGCGAGCCTGGACGTCACTCGCCAGGTGGAGACTCTGGCGCTCGTCCGGGAACTCGTCCGGGACGGCAAGACGGCCGTTGCCGCGATCCACGACCTCGACCTGGCGGCCCGGTTCTGCGACGAACTCGCCCTGCTCTCCGGCGGCGGGATCGTCGCGAGCGGGTCGCCGGAACGCGTCCTCGACGACGAGACCGTTTCCGACGCCTTCGACGGGCGTGCAGTCGTGGGGCGCGACGCGATCACGGGGTCGCCGACGGTCCGTGCACTGCCGGAGCGAGCCGCGTCGCGGGACGGTCGGGTTCACGTGATCGGGACGGGCCACGAGGCGGCGGCCACGCTCGCCCGCCTGGTCGAATCCGGCTTCGAACCGACGATCGGACCGGTCCCGGAGACGGACGTGGCCGCGGAGGCGGCGCGAGCGCTCGGAGTCGAGACTGTCGTCGCCGCACCGTTCGAGTCCCTGGACGACGGGACGCTCGCCGAGCTCGATCGGCACATAGAGACGGCCGACACGACGGTCTTCGCCGGAGCGACCGACGGATTCGACGGTGTGGTCGAACGACTCGAATCGGGCCAGTCGGTCGTCGCCGTCGAGGACGCCGTCGCCGACGGTCCGCGGCCTCTGGAGCGGTTCGATCGGGGTCGATCGACTTCACTCGACGGGCTGACGGACGCCGTCGCTGACGCGGTCGGTTCCCGCGAGGATACCGATTCCCTCGTCTCGGCGGCCGAATAGGACGCCTGTACCGTCGTGCGCCGCCCGAACCGGTTCGGTCCGATCAGTCGGAAGCCGTCCCGTCACTGACGTCGGTCGTTTCCTTCCGGAGATCCTCACTGGAGGACTCGTCCGCTGACTCGTCCGGTCCGGGTCCGTCGCCGGCGGTTCCGTCGGTCGATCCGCCGGTCGTTGCGCCGCCGTCCTCCTCGTCAACGCCCGTTTCGTCGCCCGCACCGCCGTCTGGAGTATCGCTTCCGGTGTCTTCCGCGGCCGTCTCGTCGGCAGTTCCCTCGCTGGAAGCTTGGACCTCGCCCCCATCCGTGAGGGTCTCGTCTTCCGACTCCCCGGTCGTCGCGTCGGTCCCGGCGCCACCGGCGGTCGTTTCGTTCCCCGACCCGTCGGGAACCCCATCGGGCGAATCCTCAGTCGCCGGTTCGATTGCGGGTCCGTCCGGCGTCGTTTGGTTTACCGTTTCGTTCGATGCCGTTTCGGCCCCGGAACCGCCCCCGACGGTCACGTTTCCGATCACACTGTCGTTATGACTCGCGTTCCCGGCGGCGTCGTCTCCGGATCCGTCGACGTCATCGTCCCGATCACCGCCACCCGCCACGACGGAATCGGTCACGGTCCCGTTTCCCGCAGTGGCGGAGTCGTCACCGCCAGTGCTCGTTTTGTTTCCGGCCGTGGCGGTTTCGTTCGGGGCGTTGCCGGCCGTGTTGCCGACGGTCGCCGACGCCGTGAACTGGATCCCCACGGATTCGCCGTCGGTGAAGAGAGCAGTGACGTAGAAGCCGCCGGTCACCGTGGCGGCGAAGACGACGACAACGACGACGTAGAGGGTCAGGAGTTTCCGACCCTGTCCGGGGTCGGCCGTCATGGATCCCTCCGCGGTCCGCCGTCGGCGGTCATCCGCCGGTTCGTCGTCGACCCGAAGAGCGCCTCCCACGGGTCGTCCTCGACTGACGCCGTTTCGGAGGTCCCGTCCTCGTCAACGGGGGTCGTTGCTCCGGAATCGATCCGGGCTGTCGGTTCGCCGTCGTGGACGAACTCCACCGGACCGCCGACGGTGCGATACAGACGCCGTCCGGCGTCCCAGACGACCTGCCGACCATCGACGCGGGCCATCGCGAGCAGATCCTCGACGGACTCCACTTCGACGCTAAGTGGGGCGATCGGGGTTGCCAGCGCTCGTTCCGCCACTTCGGTACCCGCCCCTCCGCCCGGCACCGCGGTCGGTTCGCCCTCCCACTCGGCGCCGACGTAGAGGAGCAGCGACAGCAGGAGCAACAGGCCGGAACCGACGGCGACGGCGATCGACACCGGAGTGAACAGGCGGGTGACCGTCCAGACGCTGTAGGCGGCGAACGCCGCGAGGGCTGGAACGACTAGCGCGAGTCCACCGCGTCCGATCCTGATTCCGGTCCCACGTTCGGTTCCGCTTTCGGTCGCCGTCTCCGAACCTCCATTCGCATCGACGGCGGGGGCGGGTCCGACGGCCGTCGATCCGTCGTCGTCCGTGGCCCGACTCTCGGCGGCCCTCGTCGACGTCTGCTCCCCGCCGGACCGCGTCGATCGCACGAAGGACCACATCTCGGTGAGCACCAGCAACGCGATCGGGAGGGCGACGAGCGTCGCGAAGCCCACCGGCGTCTCGATGAAGAGGATCACGTGTCCGATGTACGGGATGACGAGGAGGTGCCCTTCGACGCTCATGACGCGGCCGATCACCCGCGCCTGGGGCACGGCTTCCGGATCGGTGTCGGCGTTGGCGTCCCCCTTCGTTACGAACTCCAGCCCCGCGTCGGATCGCTCGACGCTCACGACCCTGTGGGTCGTGGGAACGCCGTCCTGGCTCGTCTGGAACGCGATGACGTCTCCGGTGTCGATCCTTGCCGCCGCCACGCTCTCGACGATGATGGCGTCCCCGGGGCTAGCGGTGGGTTCCATGCTGCCCGAGAGCACCACGAAGCTGTGGTCGACCCCGACGACGCCGGGGACCGCGTAGATCACGAACGGGACGACGATCGCCACGAGCACGAGCAGCCCCAGGAGGTGGGCGCTTTGCCGCGCGATCCGTTTCGATGTAGATTTATATGACATGATGGTTCACCCGACCCTCACCGTTCCGGCGACGGTCTCGGTGTTCCCGCCCGCCGTGACGGTCGCCTCGACGGCGTACAGCCCGGGGTCTGCGGGGTGTGTGACGGCCCCGTACTCGATCGCGAGCGGGGTTCCGGCGACCAGCGTGGTCGTCCCGTCGAACTCGAGGACGAATCCGGTCTTCCCGGCCGTCACGGTGGAAACCGTGGCGGTCTCACCAGCGGCGGCCGTCAGCATCGGCGCTGCCTTCCGCAGGTCGAAGTCCCCGGCGTACTCGATCTTGAACGCCTGGAGTGGCTGGCCGTCGAGGGAGTCCGGGATCGAGATTGCAACCGAGTGCGTGCTGTCGGCACCAGGTGTCTCCGGGTCGGCCCGGACCAGTGGCTCGTCCTCCGGTTCGAGGACGAAGGTGCCGTTCGTCTCGTCGTACTCGTACTTGAGCCCGGTTTCGCCGTCCGGCGCTGGACTGGACGGCGTCTGTCCCGGCTGCTCGGGGTTCCCGCTGCCGACCGTCGCGATGCCCGACGTGCCGCCGTCGAAGTTCTCGAAGACCGGGCCGGAATGCGTCCCGTAGGACAGGACGACCGTACTCAACTCGACGGCCGAGTCCCACCGTATTTCGACGGGCTCCCCTTCGCCGTCGTTCCGCCAGGTGAAGCCGACGTCGTCAGGGGCGAGCGGGGTCCCGTCCGGGACGCAAAAGGCGACGAAACTGATCGCCGGCCCCTCGTCGCAGGCGCACTCGTCGGCAGTCTTGCACACCACGTTGCACGCGTCCGACCAGGGACGCTGCGGCCCGCCGCTGTGGCGGGCCTGGTGGGCGAAGAACTCCAGTTCGAGCGTGACGGCGTCGTCCTCGCAGAGTTCGCCGGCCAGCCGCCAGGATATCTCGAAGCAAATGCGGTCTCCGGGCTGGACCGGGTCCCGTCGGAGCAACTCGCCCGATCCGAACTGATTCAGCACTTCACAGAGGGATCCGCGGGCGAGGACCGGGTCGTACCGGTCGCTCCTGCCGTTACAGTTGCGGTCCTCCCGGACGGTTACGCGCAACGCCTGTTCGAGCCCGCAGCGACCCGTCGGGCAGTTCGTCCGGAACCAGACGTAACCCGGGTTATTGCGCCCATCGTCCGGTATTTCCACCCGGACCGTGGCCCGGCCTTCCCCGCCGGCGTCGAGGTCGATGGGGAGCGAGACCCGCTGGCCCGGCCCTGGTTCGCAGTCCCCGTCGCCGACGCACACCTCGAGGTCGAGCGCGCCGGCGACGAGTCGGTTATCGGCGGCCTCGCTGTCCTGAAGGATGGCGCTCGCCCCCGCCCCACTCATCGCTCCGAGCGTCCCGACGGCCGCCAGACTCCCCAGCACCCGTCGCCGCGATAGTTCCTGTCGAGTCATTAAGTTCGTCCCCCCACGGCCGGTTGGCGGTCCCGTTCGGCCCGCCACTGCCGCGGCCGAAGATCGGTAACGAGCGGTCGAGTCTTCGGCGACTCCCCCGATCGAACCCCCCGATCGTCGGAAAATAATTCGCTGGCAGACAGCTTAACTGTATCCCTCGGTGACATTCGGACGAGCAGTCCACGGACCGGTTCGGCCCACCAGGTTCGCATCAGCGGGGACGGGGCCACCGTCATCGCGCCTCGCAGAGCGACGGGGCGAACGCCAGGGTGAACGTCGCGCCGTCGGACTGTACCTCGTTCCCGGTCCCCTCAGGGAGCCGCCAGCGCAGACCGAGACAGTACGTCCGCGCGTCGGTCCCCAGGCACTCCACGAGTGGAACGCCCTCCTGGAGTGCGCCGAACACGGTTTCGAGCGTCCCGCTCTCGATCGTCGACTCGCCGAGTCCCTGCTCGCCGTCGCAGGCACCGACCCCCCCGAGCAGGTCGATCCCGGTGTCGGCCCAGATCGTCACCTCGAGGTTCGAGGCCAGTTCGCCGACGGCGGAGACGTCACCGGCGGCCAGTTCGGGCTCGGTGAACCCGTTTTCGTCATTGGCATCGAGCGATCCGGTCATGCTGACCGTCACCGGATCCTCGGCGACGGCCTCAAGGCCGACGTGGAGCGTCCCGCTGTCGCCCGGGAGGACGTTTTCGATCTCGATCACGGGGCCCGGCGCGTCGGCCACATAGAGCGGCTCGCCGTCCGGATCGAGCGTCTCCGAGACGTTGGCCGCGGTGTCGTCGCTTTGGGTCTCGATCGTCCGGCCGTTGTACGTTTCGTACCACGCTACCCGGAGGGCTTCGCGATCCCCCTGGGACTCAGCGTAGGTGTACTTCGTGTACGGCGGTCGCCCACCCCTGCCGAGCGCGGCGACGCCGATCGTTGCGCCGATCGCCCCTGCACCGAGTCCCGCGAGTACCGTTCGTCGCTTGAATCGTTCCTGTGTCATGATGGTGAATTCCCGTCGTTGCCACCCGCCGGCACATCCGAGGGAAAGGACCCGCCGGCGGAATCGAACCACCGTCGCGAGGCCCGGCATCAGTGCGGGCCAGTGCGAGCGCCAGCGAGGGCCGACTCGGGGCAGTCAGACGACGATTCGGTCGTTTAGTCGGCAGGCTCCTCCGGGGCCGTGGTCACCGTCTCACCGTCTCCTCGGGAACCATCCCCCCGCCGTCGTTGTGGCGGCACTGCTCCGTGTAGAACCCGATGTCGAATTCCACGGAGTCGGTCTGGATCTGGTTCGCGTGGTCGATCGGGAGCCACCACTGGAAGCCCAGGTAGTGGGTCGTCCCGAGCCCGGCGAAGCAGTCGCGGGCCGGATCGTTCTCCCTGCCGTTGACCTCGTCGAAGGCGGTCGTCCGGTCGCCGTCGAGGGGGATGCCGCGGCCCTCGTTGCCGGCCAGAGCCGTCAGCGCTTCGCGGAGGGTGCCCTGGAAGAACACTTCCTCGGGAACCGTGACGAGCGCGACGATGTCCTCGGCGACGCCGGAGAGGTCGCCGAGACCCACGACGTAGGCGAAGCCGGAGGAAGCGATTTCATCTTCCAGGTATTGCTGGAATGGCACCGAGAGCCCGTCGCCAGCAGCATTCGGGTCCTCCGCGACGTTGACCGTCACGATCCGGGTGGTGCTGTCACGGATGGTTTCCGCGACCAGTGCCGTCTCATCTTCCTCGGAGTCGATGATCTGGCCACTCGCGTCAGGTCCGCCGCCGCCGTCGTACTGGTTGTTCGTATCGTCCTGGGAGAAGCCGGTGGTGTCGGGGTTCCCGCGCGGGGCGGTGTAGCCACCGGCCGTGTACTCGATGTTCTCGTAGTTCGGTCCGCCGTCAGTGATGACGACGATGACCTTGTCTGCAGTTCCCCGGGCGTTCGCGCCGTTCCGCAGTTCCTGGTCCGCGATGTCCAGCGCGGCGGGCAGCGGGGTGTTCCCGCTGAAGTCGAAGTCTCCGGCGCTGAACGTCGGGAGGGTGCTCGGGTCGGTGAGTCCCAGGAAGTTGTCGATGCTGTCGTCACCGAACGTGAGCAGGCCGGTCTGGATATCGGCAACGGCACCCTGGAGCTCCGTGACGAGGGAGTTGACGCCTGCAATGAGGTTGTCCTGCTCCTCGCCGTCGATGGATCCGGAGTCGTCGATGGCGAGCATGAGGTCGATTTCGCCCGCCAATACGTCGACCTGGTTGTTGCCGTTCGGGTCGTACCAGACTCGCGTGACGATCTCGTCGAGGAGTTCGACGTCCTCGGGGTTCGTCGAGTCGGACGCACCGAACTCGTCGGGGTCCTCCGCCTCGGGTTCGGTGTGGCCGTTCTCGGCGGCACTCACGAGTTCGCCGTTCAGCCAGACGTAGCCGGGGTTGTCACAGAGGTGGAAGCTGAACGTGACTTCGCCGAAGTCGCCCGGCTTCACGTCCGAGATCTGGATCAGTGGGTCGTCGGCCTGGGTGGTCTGGCCCCCAAGGGTTACGCCACCGTCGACGGTCGCACCCGTTCGGAACGGGTGGCTCAGGACGGCGTCGAGGTCGGCCGGGAAGTCACAGATGGCTTCCTCTGGCTCGAGCACGTCCTGGAGACCGTCGTAATCCTCCGCGGCAGGGTCTTGGACCAGAACGTCCGGGAAGGCTTCGATGGCGGTCGCCTCCCACAGGCTGTCCTTCGCGGCCTGCTTGTCTGCGGCCGTCTCGCCCGGGAAGACGAGTTCGATCGGCTTGGCGTCCGGGATGAGTTCGCCGTTCGAGTTCAGGGGCGGAAGGACGTAGTCCGGGTCCTCCTCGCCCATGGGCATGTACGCGAACTCGCTCTCGTCGTCCGACCAGTCGGAGTAGTGCTCCTCCCAGTCGACCTTCATGTCGAGCGAACCCGCGACCAGGCTGTTGTTCGAAAACGTTTCCACGTCGCTGAAGTACGCGCTGGTACCGAGACCCGCGCCCGCGGACGCGAGGCCGATAGTACCGAGTCCGGCGAGTACTTTCCGGCGCGACAGTTCGATGTTGCCGTTGTTGTCCGTCATGGTTGTTCGTTATCCCCCCGCCCTCAAGCGATATCCGCCGGAGCAGGTGAACAGCCATTAAAAAGAGGGTGTCTGCCTTAGGTAATGGCCGGCAGGACGACGTTCAACGGCCGGTGCCCCCCGGGAGGGTGATCGGTAACGGGCCGGGGCCCGGGGTATCGGCCGCCCTGAACCGACCGGATGGACGGCAAGGAAGGCTTGCCAGGAAACGCGTCTCGACGGGAGGGCGAACCGCTCCCGCAGGCTCACCTTTCCGTAGCCGGCGGGCAGTTGACAAGCAATCGGATACGATCGTCAGGCGGTCACATCCGTTTCGTTCGGACTTGGTAATGTGTGCATGCTTATATTCACAGTTCCATTAGTAGTGTTCGACTGGACAACTCCTTGGGGCTACGCGGGGGATGCCTCCGGGCCATTCAATCCGTTCAGGGATAACTATGTCAATCGGCCAACTTCGACAGACGACGCGGGAAAACGGGGGAATCGAGGAGACGGCGATCCACGACGTACTGCGAAATGACAGGCGGCGATCCGTCATCCGGGCGCTGAGTACGTCGGTCGGCCACATCGAACTTCGGACGCTGGCGTCCCGGATCGCCGAGGAGGAAACGGGCACCGCGCCGCCGCCCAAGAGGGCACGGAAAAGCGTCTACAACTCGCTGCACCAGACCCACCTTCCGAAACTGGACCGAGAAGGGATCGTCAAGTACGATCGAGACCGAAAGGTGATCAGCCTCCACGACGAGGCCCGGGACGTCAAGCGATACATGGACGTGACCACGCCCTACGGCGGATCCTGGTCGACCTACTATCGGACATTCGCCACCGTGAGTCTGTTTTTGGTGTTGCTTTCGTTGCTGAAGGTGCCCGTCCTCGGGGCCATCGACCCGATACTCCTGACAAGTGTCGCCCTCGGCGTCGTTGCCGCATCGACGGCCTACCAACTCTGGCGACTTCGGTGGCTCTACCTCCGCTCCCTGTTCTAATTCGTTCGAAACGAGGAAAACCGAGTCAGGGCACACGTCCGGTTCTCCAAACGGGTCTGTATACACCCGCCGGTCGAATCGGCGTGTGAAGCGGGAGGAAGGCCGCGGCTGCGCGCGGCCTGATCATTCTGACCGACACCCCGGCCTCGACATCACTTAGAGGGCCCCGGAAGGGTTGAACGAAAACCGGCCCGTTCTCGCGACGTTCTCTCCCAGCCTCCGTTCGAGGCAACTCGATGGTATCGGGGTCTTTTCGATCAGTCAACTGTAACGCAATGGTCACCGCACCCGGTCCTCTGCGGTGTAGCGCTGTTTCGTTCCTGATCCCGTGCAGACCGACTCCGGAACGGGAGTACCACCTGTCTCCATCTCGTTTCTCGAACAATTTTCATAAATCTTATACTACGATGGAGCGCAGAACCGGCGGTCCATTATTCCGGTAGCTTATATACTGGTCCGGTTTCCCTACGGCCTTCCCTTCCGGGGCGATCCGGAACGCGGGCCGAATTCCAGATCGATAGGATTAACGACCCATTACCGGATCAAGCAGGGTGCCGGGTGAGGGTTCAGTCGGTCCTGTCCTGTGGTCAGCCCGACCGCCGCTCGATGACCGTAATACGATCATAACTACATCATGTCGAAATGATTGTACACGTTGCGGGAACGGGGGGACGGTAGAATCCGATCCCGCGGGGGGAACATGTCACTAGCACGAACAAAATCGAAGGGGGACCTCGGGGAGACTGACATATTCGAAATATTGCAAAACGACCGTCGTCGGGCCGTACTTCAGGTCCTGAGTACATCGGCGGGCCAGACGGATCTCCGAACCCTTTCCAGGCGCATCGCCGAACAGGAAACGGGGGAATCGCCGCCACCGAAGAACATCCGCAAGAGCGTCTACAACTCGCTCCATCAGACCCACTTGCCGAAACTCGAACGCGCGGGCATCGTCGAATACGACACCGTTCGCAAGGTCGTCGCGTTACAGGACGACGCACCCTATCTCGATCGATACCTGCAGATAACGACGCCTTACGGGGGATCCTGGTCGACGTATTACCGCACCATCGCGGCCGTCGGGTTCCTGCTGGTGTTGCTGTCCCTGCTCGAGGTCCCCGTCATCGGAGGAGTGGACCCACTCATCTGGACCGTGGTCGGTCTGGGAGTGGTCGCCGCCGGGACGGCCTACCAGCTCTGGCGGCTACGCTGGCTCTACGTCAAACGGGTCCTGTAATTCGCCGGGCATCAGCACGCGAACCGGGACACCGAGACTGGGGGACACCGGTGCTCCGTTTGTCTCTCAGGCCCGGTTCCGGTGTCGCAGCCTGGTCCATGTTCCGAGGGCGAGACCAGCCAGCAAGAGCACGATGGACAGCGTCCCGGTCCCCAAACGATAGAGCGACAGAAAGTGAAGGACCCCCGCCAGGGCGATCATGATTACGAGCCCGAGGTAAGCGCGCTGCCAGTAAGTCTCCGACCCCTCGGCAGTCTCCTCCCCGTCGTTACTGCTGAGGTCCAGATGGGGGCGAATCGCCGCGACAGCGCCGGTAAGAACGACGGTTCCGCTCCGTCGGTCGTATTCGACGACCCCGGCGTCCTCCAATTTCGGCAGATGCGACTGATAGAGCGAGGTGTGAACGCTCTTCCGTTCCTTGTAGGTGATTTGGCCGGCGTCCTTGTCTTTCTCGCGGGCGGCGATATCGACGACGAGATCGTCGAATTTCGCCCTACCGTCCCGATCGAGCAGATACTCGATCACGGCCCGGCGGCGCTCGTTTTTCAGGAGAAAAAACACTTCGTCCTTGGAGAGTCGGTCGGCGTCATCCGCGTCGGACTCCGCCGTCCCGCCGCCCGGCATGGTTTCACCCACCATCGTGGACGCGACGGGGAATTCCAGCAGTCGACCTGTCGCACCCCTTCTTCCCCACTCCGTAACCACTCCTCGAGGAACCGTTCATCGTGTGGACTATGTATACCCGATCGGTGGTGACGTTTATATAAACTGAGGTTCTATTTCGAAGTCATTGATATCGAATCCGGTATCAAGCGCGCGCCGCGGCGAATCCCGTAATGGTTCATTACGCGACGATTACGGAACCGTATTCCGCACGTTGCCAGGGGACAGGCGGGTCCGGAGCACGAATCCAGGAGATCGTTGAGTAGTGGGGCCAGTTAGGACTTCGAGGTCATGCGAGTGGACTCGTGCTCGCATCGCAGCTCCGAAGATCCGATGCACGGATTCAACGGTATTCGCAGCGCCAGTCGGGGAAACGATATAGCGACATAAGGTTCATGATCGAGGACCAAAGCTACCTCTCCGATATAGTTTACCAAAGGCGTAGCGTGTCATAGAAACTGCCTCATACCCTTGTGGTTCTCATACTCAGTCGATCACATCGGGTTAGAGGAAGCGTCTGCTTGGAGAGAGTGTGCAACCCAGCCAAGCAGACAGCGAAATAGAGGAAGAGCAGTTTGAGCTTGACTCTGTAGAGGCGGTTGGGACACGCTCCTGCAACGAGATGTTCTTGAGACACTGTCGGATCGACCGGTGGAGGTCTGCGTCGACCTCCACCTCGATCCCTACTACGGTGACGAGGAGGAGACAGAAGTGCTGTACTCTTCGCAAGCGAAACGCGGAACGACGACGTTTCACGCCTATACGACGCTCTATGCGCGGGTACGCAACAAGCGGTACACGCTAGCGGTTCGCCAGCTCGTCGCTGGCGACACCACCAGCGATGTCCTCGCTGAGTTTCTCGAAGTCCTCGACGGCCTTGACCTGGCGTCAAGGCCGTCTACCTTGACCGTGGATTCTACAACAGCACCTGTCTTAACCTGCTGTACGCGCACAACTACGCCTACGTGATGCCGATTGTCAAGTGGGGCGAGACGATTCAAGACGAACTCAACAGAGGCTGGAGCCGCGAGATCGAGCACGATCTCGCCGGTGAGGTGACGTTTCCTGTGTTCATCGACTGCGTCTACCAGCAGGGACGATACGACGAACACGTGGTGGCGCGTCACGGCTACGCCGCTGACGCGCCGTTTATCGACACGCCACGAGATGCACGAATGCACTACAGCAAGCGCTTCGGCATCGAGTCGAGCTACCGATTAGCCAACATGAGCCTCGCGTTCACCAGTTCTCAGGACGCTGGGCTGCGGCTGGTGATGTTTGTCGTGAGCCTGCTTCTCCAGAACAGCTGGCGGTATCTCCATTGGAGGTACGTGGCGGCGCCCCGCCGCGGGGGGCGCCGCCTCTGGAGGTGGCCGTTCACGGAATTCTGTGAGATGGTGCTGCGGGCGGCCTAGACAGCACTTGGTGTGCCCAGGGCTGCTCCATCGAATCAATCACTCGACGACCGGTTCTTCCGGTAGCTGTCCACCGCTCGGGACAGCGGTTTTGAGTGGCGACACTGTCGCGTCGGCCGCAGTCCGCCGCCGACACCGACCTCTCACCGCCGAAACTCACCGTCTATCTCACTTCGAGAATTGACTACCCATCGAAGACGCAGATTCAAGCGCTACTGGAAAGGGTTAGTGGGCTCTCGATGTGATCGACTGATTCTATCCCGGGGACTCAAACGCAGGTGCACCTGGGGCGATCAGTCGGGCTCGGTTCTGATTCCCAAACTGAACCGGTCGACGCCGGTCCGCGTCACTGCAAACATCCTGTCCCCCGCACCACCCACCTGAATTTACGGATCGATCTAGAACCCCGTTTCGAACGCTCTTCCCCTGGGGTCGAACCGCCGAGTCGAGCCTTTCACCGCCGAGGGGTGCGCGAATGGCAACTCAATATATTACAACCTCCACTATAGAAGAATAATATTATCCTCTATTTTGGACCCAAATCTCAATGAATATCGACACTTTCGCCGACGACTGTCCGAATATAGGGGCCTAAAGTAGAGGATAAAGAGCCTTATCCTGGTGTATGGGATTAAATTGAAGGGGGCCCGCCGAGATGGCGAAATCATGCCCGACGGGGACGTCGATACCGAACGGTCCGTCGTGAAGACGTACGTTCCGGCGTATCAAAAAGAACGGTGGCAACGGCAGGCCGACGAACTCGAGATGAGCCAGAGTGAGTTCGTTCGGACCATGGTCCAGGCGGGCCGGCGCGGGTTCGAGGGATTCGACGACGGAGAGGGGGAGGAGGAGGCCGAATCCAACGACGACTCGACGCCGGAAAACCCCGATCCCACGGGAAACGGAGAAGGGTCACGACCGACGGAGTCCGACGACCGGATCGACGACCACGTCGTTAACAGGCTCTCGACCGAAGAGTACCGGTCGTGGGAAGCCCTTCGTGACGACCTCGCGTCCGAACTCGTCGACGACCGGCTGGAGGACGCGTTGCAACGTTTACAGCGGGCCAACCGCGTCCAGTACAGCGGCCGTCACGGTGGCTACACGCTGGTCGAACGACCATGAGCGCGAGTCCCCCGGACGAATTGAGTGACCCGATCGGTCACTTCCTCCAGGACATCGTCTATCACGGCAAGAGCGAGCGAACCCGGGCGGCATACGAACGGGTCCTCCGTCGATTCGAGCGCCATCTCGATGCGAACGGCAGGAAGGACATCGCCGCTGCGACGCATCGGGATTGTATGGCGTGGATCCATCAACTTCGCGAGTCGGTAACCGAGTCGACCGTGGCGACGTACGCGGCCTACCTCCACCGGTTTTACGCGTACATGTCGCAAATCGGTGCGTTCGACTCGAACCCGATGACGCTCGTCATGGAGGAACTCGACGAAACGATCGACGCCGACCCGACCCGGCGCGACCTCTCGATTCCCGACATGCGGGCCTTCGTCGCGCCGATTACGCATCCACTCGACCGCGCCGTGATCGTGACGTTGCTGAAAACAGGGATTCGCGCCGGCGAGCTGTGTAACCTGGACCGCCGGGACCTCAACCTCGAGTCGCTGCCGCTGGAGGAGCAGGGCCCCCAACCGAGACCCGCGTTGCAAGGCCGCCCGAACTCCCTCTACGTCGACGACGCACCGACTCGCGGGACGGTGTACAACGGCGAGAAACGGACCGCCTCGAACAAACGAATGCGGGAGACGCTGATTCCGGTCGACGACGAACTGGCCACGGTCCTCCGACGGTGGTTGGCGGCCAGACCGGACCCGCGGTCGCCCGCGGATCCGTTGTTCTGCTCGACGGGCGATCGGTGGGGCGCACGATTGACGACCGACATGGCGTATCACATCGTCGAGCGGCGGGCAAAGGCCGCTGGCTGGCATCGACGGGGCGGCGGCGCCGAGGAGAACGTGACGCCGCACTATTTCCGTCACTTCTTTACCACCCATCTCCGCGACCGCACCGGTGACCGCGGCATCGTCAAGTACCTCCGGGGCGACGTCGCGAACGACGTCATCGACACCTACACCCACAACTGGGGCGATCGCGTGCGGGACGTGTACGAAACGAACGTCTATTCGATACTGTGATTTCTCCCGTTCGAAAGGACACTATTGTAACAACGGAAACGAATAAATCATATTTCGCTATATCATATTCTTCGCCTGTGGCACACGTTTTCGGGATGTGGAGTGCTACAAATCACTAGTCTGCTGACAGATGGTACATCGACGGACCGCGTGCTATGAAACTTGGAAAGAGCGTCGTGAAGACAGAAACTACTCGTCGTTTTCTTCCGAGGCGGCAGCGTGCATCGCGTCCATTCCCTGCTGAATTGGATGTTCGTCGTGGAGGTCTTCACTCCGCAAATGGCCGTCAGAGAGGATGTTATCCTCCATCTCACTCTTGAAGATTACTCTCCAGCCGTGACCTGCTTCGTAGGTCACGGCTGTCACCCAGTCGTATCCGATGAACATCGCAGTCTCGATGGTTTCCTCGTCTTTGGGGCCAAACGTCGAACTCTGGGGCATTATCGACTGGATCCGGTCGTGAGCTTCAAGTGCCTCTCTCTCACTCTGACTCAGCGGCCGATCTGGAAGCGATTCGACCAGAGATCCCTCTTCAGCCATACTCCAACGTACGGTCACACTCTGAATAATCGTTCTGCAACGTCGCCAGAGAGAACTGACGCTCTCATGTACCCTCGCTGTGTTCGAACTGAACACTGATGGAATCCAACCTCACACCGCCTGTTCCCGACGACGCCCCCGCGCTCGCGGGGGCGATCGTCGTCCACGCTCGGAAACTCTGTGAGGACGCGGACCACCTCTGGCGCGTCCTCTCGGAGCTGTCCATTCCAACAGAACCACTCACGGATCATCGCCAGTCCGCCAGCGTTGAGTTCGACACTGAACCGATGGCTCGGCTCTACATCTACCAGACGATCTACGACCTCGCCCAGAGCGAGGTCGCGGATCGCCTCCACAATCGGCCGTCGCTGCTCAAGGGGCTTGGCTTGGACCAGCCGCCGTCCCAACAGAACATCTCCTACGCGTGGAGGCAGTTCAGTCACCGGACGAAGACTGCTCTCGAGGCCGCGGCGAAAGGTGTCGCAACTGTGGCTCGGGATCATGATGTCATCTCGGAGACGTTGATCCCAATCGAGTTGGACGAGGACCAAGACGACACTGAGGACGACGAAGACGCAGATTCCACCGTGTCTCGCGCCCACGTGCGCGAGCATGGAAGCAAGGTCGTCGAACTCGCCCGAAGGCACGGCTTCGGCGAGTTCGTCTCCAACAGGGCTGACAATAGGGTCTACGAGGACGAACAGATCCTCGATCTGTTCTCCGATGCGTGTCTCACACAGGGCAGTGCTCACTCGGAAGGCGAGGCTGGGTGGTTTCTCGACGAA
>JBLGCL010000051.1:0-16635 GCA_047617305.1 Natronomonas sp. | reverse complement strand
CCCAGCGGGTGAACCAGCTCGGGGGGTACGGCCGACAGGGAACGACCGAGGAGGCGGCCGAACGGATCGTCGAACTCGCCGTCGCCCACGAGGAGGCCGGCGCGTTCTCGCTCGTGCTCGAACACGTCCCCGCGAACCTCGCCGCGGCGATCACCGGGGAACTGGAGATCCCGACCATCGGCATCGGGGCGGGTCCGGACTGTGACGGCCAGGTGCTCGTGTTCCACGACGCCGTCGGGCTCTCGACGCGGAGCCCCCCGTTCGCGAAGGAGTTCGGCGACGTCAGGGGCGAGATGACCGACGCGCTCGAAGCCTACGTCGAGGCCGTCGAGGCCGGCGAGTTCCCGGTCGAGGAACACAGCCATCACGAGGAAGCGCTCGAAGACTTGTACTGATAGCGAGGGGATTCCGTCCGGATTTTCACGAAGCGACGGATCGGGCTCGTCGACCCGAACCGTTCTGCTCCCCTCGGGGTGAGGAGGACCCTGTTTTCAAAGCGAATCCATGAACATCCGGAGCGCGTCGTTGAACGGTTCGGACTGTTCCAGCATGGCGAGGTGGGCCGCGTCGTCGATCACCGCGAGGTCGGCGTTGGGCATCTCGTCGGCCAGGAACTCGTGGTACCACGGCGGCGTGAGCTGGTCGTGTTCGCCGACGATCGCGAGCGCCGGCACCCCGATCTCGCCCACGCTGTCGCGAACGTCGAACTCGTGGGAGGTCCGGAAGTCGCGATAGGTCACCTCGCGGCCCGCCTCGCGCATCGCTTCCCGGGACATTTCGACCAGCCCTTCGTCCGGATCGTGCAGGAAGCGATCGGGGCCGTGGAGGAACTCCAGGGCGCGCTCGAAGTCCGCCTCGAGCCACCGCAGCAGGTCATCGAGGACCGCGAGTTTGGCACCGGTCCCGGCCAGGACGAGCCCCTCGGGCCGGAACTCGTCGCGCGTGAGCGCGAGGTGCAGGAGGATCGCGCCGCCCATGGAGTTGCCGGCGAAGACGCCGGCGTCGGTCGCCTCGGTGACCGCGAGGACGTCGTCGCCGTACGCCGAGAGGGTCTCGTAGCCCGGAGCGGCGTCGATGTCCTCGGACTCGCCGTGACCCGAGAGATCGAGCGCGACGACCGGCCGCTCGTCGCCCAGCCGGAACTGCGACTTCCAGACGGCGTGATTGCCGCCGCTCCCGTGGACACACAGGAGGGGCCGCCCCGATCCGCCGCGGTCGGATACCCGGTAGGCCGTTTCCCGATCGTGGTGCGTGACCGTTTCCATGGGCGTTCTTCGGCCCTCGGCGACATAAATCGCCGTCCCCGAAATTGGGAGGGCGATGGTCGTTCCATTACCGGAACTGCATTTCATCCGCTGTACTCTAATCCCGTTGCCTTACCGGGATTGGATAGCAATAGGTTTATATATCTAAATCACTAACGTCTCGTTAGTGTCAGGCATGAGTAGCGATCAACGTGCGCGACGGGATGACCGGTTCGTCCGGCGGTACGACTACGACGATCGAACGACGATCGTCGCGGACCTGGGAGCCGGGACGGGAGAGGTCTCGGTAGAGGTGCTGGACGACGTGGTCATCGTCGTCGACGGGTCCGAGGATCAGTACGAAATCGAGATTCCCGACGGCGACGCGGAAGCGTTTATGAGAAACGGAGTCCTCACAATCGACGTGACTGAAGCATGAAGCTGACCGTCAAACCGCTAAAGCAGAAGGACGCCGGACGCGGACTGGCCGCCATCGATCGCCAGTCCATGCGCGAGATGGACCTCGAGAATGGCGATTACATCGTCATCGAGGGCAAGCAAGGCAACCGTGCCGTCGCCCGGGTCTGGCCCGGTTACCCCGAGGACGAAGGCCAGGACGTGATCCGGGTGGACGGGCAGATCCGCCAGGAGGCGAACATCGGCATCGACGACCGCGTGGAGGTCGAGAAGGCGGACGTCAACCCCGCGTCGTCGATCACCATCGCCCTCCCGCAGAACCTCCGCATTCGGGGCGACATCGGGCCGCTGATCCGGGAGCGCCTGAGTGGCCAGGCCGTCACCGAGGGCCAGACCGTCCAGGTCGGGTTCGGCATCGGCCCGATGGCCGGTTCCCAGAGCCGGAAGCTCCCGCTGAGGATCGCCGAAACGGAACCGAGCGGGACGGTCGTCGTTACCGATACGACCGACGTCCAGGTTACCGAAACCCCCGCCGAGCAGATCGTCGGCGGTCCCGGCGAGGCTGCCGGCCCGGAGGAGGAAGCCGTTCCGGACGTCGCCTACGAGGACATCGGCGGCCTGGACGAGGAGCTCGAACAGGTCCGCGAGATGATCGAGCTGCCGATGCGCCACCCCGAACTGTTCCAGCAGCTGGGCATCGAGCCGCCCAAGGGCGTGCTCCTGCACGGCCCGCCCGGGACGGGGAAGACCCTGATGGCGAAGGCCGTCGCCAACGAGATCGACGCGCACTTCCAGACGATCTCGGGCCCGGAGATCATGTCGAAGTACTACGGCGAGAGCGAGGAACAGTTGCGCGAGATCTTCGAGGAGGCCGAGGAGAACGCGCCGGCGATCGTCTTCATCGACGAAATCGACTCCATCGCGCCCAAACGGGAGGAGGTCTCCGGCGACGTCGAGCGGCGCGTGGTCGCCCAGCTCCTCTCGCTGATGGACGGTCTCGAGGAGCGCGGTCAGGTCACCGTCATCGCGGCCACGAACCGCGTGGACGCGATCGATCCCGCGCTCCGCCGCGGGGGCCGGTTCGATCGCGAGATCGAGATCGGCGTTCCCGACAAGGGGGGACGCAAGGAGATCCTCCAGGTCCACACCCGCGGGATGCCCCTCGCCGACGAGGTCGACATCGACCAGTACGCCGAGAACACTCACGGGTTCGTCGGGGCCGACATCGAGTCGCTGACCAAGGAGGCGGCGATGAACGCACTGCGGCGGATCCGGCCCCAGATCGACCTGGAGGCCGAGGAGATCGACGCCGGCGTGCTCGAGTCGCTCCGGGTGACCGAGGAGGACTTCCGCGAGGCGCTGAAGGGCATCGAGCCCTCCGCGATGCGCGAGGTCTTCGTCGAGGTGCCCGACGTCACCTGGAACGACGTCGGCGGCCTCGAGGACAACGAGGAGCGCCTGCGCGAGACGATCCAGTGGCCCCTGGAGTACGGCCAGGTGTTCGAGGCCATGGACCTCGAGGCCGCCAAGGGCGTGCTCCTCTACGGGCCGCCGGGCACGGGCAAGACCCTGCTCGCGAAGGCCGTCGCCAACGAGGCCGACAGCAACTTCATCTCGATCAAGGGCCCGGAGCTGATGAACAAGTACGTCGGCGAGTCCGAGAAGGGCGTCCGCGAGGTGTTCGAGAAGGCGCGGGCCAACGCCCCGACGATCGTCTTCTTCGACGAGATCGACTCCATCGCCGGCGAACGCGGCCGGAACATGGGCGACTCCGGCGTCGGCGAGCGCGTCGTCTCGCAGCTGCTCACCGAGCTCGACGGGATCGAGGAGATGGAGGACGTCGTCGTGGTCGCCACCACGAACCGCCCGGATCTCATCGACTCGGCCCTCCTCCGGCCCGGCCGCCTCGACCGACACGTGCACGTTCCCGTCCCCGACGAGGAGGCCCGCCGGGCCATCTTCGGGGTCCACACCCGGGACAAACCGCTCGCCGAGGGCGTCGAACTCGACGACCTCGCGAGCCGGACCGACGGGTACGTCGGCGCCGACATCGAGGCCATCTGTCGCGAGGCGGCCATGGCAGCGACCCGGGAGTTCGTCAACTCCGTGGATCCCGAAGAGATCGACGACAGCGTTGGAAACGTTCGGATCACGCAGGACCATTTCAAGGAGGCGATCGACGAGGTGGATCCGAGCGTCCCCGAGGACGTCCTCCAACAGTACGAGCAGATCGAGGAACGCTTCGACACGCGCGGTCCCCAGGAGGATCGCGAGATCAGCCCGACGTTCCAGTAACGATCGGGTCCCGGTAGGTAGCGACCGTCCCTCGGCGGAACGCGACCGCGTCCCTTTTCAATCGATTCGCTGCGCGAAATCGGGGTCGTCGAACCCGTCGACCCGCCGCGGGTTCTCGACGAAGGCCTCGAGCGTCGCCCGGTCGAACTCGTAGCGCCCGTCGTCGTCCCGTTCGACGAGCGAGACCGTGCGGAGTTCACCGAGCAGGCTCTGGACGTTCTCGAGCGCGGCCTCGGTGTGGGGCAGGATGTCCCGGGCGGTCATGGGCCCCCGCGTCGCCAGTGCCGCCACCACCTCCCACGTGTGGCGCTCGTTGCACCGGGCCTCCCGGTAGGCCATGCTGATCCGCTCGGTGACGGGATCGGCGAGGATCAGGTCCACGATCGGGGCCGTCTCGACGTCGACGTCGGGCGTCCCGTTCTCGTCGTCGAGTATCTCGCCGGCCCGATCGTCGTCCCCAGCGTCTTCACCGTCGTCATCGCCTTCGTCGGCGTCGGCGTCACCGACCGCTTGCTCGACGGCCGCCTCGACGGTCGCCTGGTCCGCCTCGACGTCGTCCCCGGTCCCGGTTCCCTCGCTCGGGTCCGTCGAACGGTCGGTTTCCCCGGCGTCGGCGGTTCGATCGTCATCGGCGCCCGAACCCGCACGCCACACGGTGGCGTCGTCGTCGGCTCCGCCCTGGTCCGTCCCGTGGCCGACCTCGTCGTCGCGTCCTTCCCCCAGGGCCGGATCCGGATCCCCCGAACCGTCGAGTACCTCGGCGTCGGTTCGCGACGGGTCGAGCGGATCGACCGCCGCGTCGGCGCTCGAACCGTCGGTCGGGAGCGACGTCTCGACGTCGGTCGACTCGTCGTCGACGCTCGGCCACTCCGACGTGCCGTCCAGGTCGACCGCTGCCTCGTCGTCCCCGTCGGGTGTCGATTTCCGGGCCTCCCCGTCGTCCTCGAGGGCCGCCGGTTCACTGGACTCGTCGTCCTCGACAGCCTCGATGTCCGTCGGTCCCCCGTCTTTGGGGGCGGAGTCCGCCGTCGATGGTGCGTCCGTCGAGGGCTCCGGGGTCTCGGCTCGTTCCCGGAGCCGTTCGATCGTTTCGGCCTTCTCGTCGAGGGCGCGTTCGAGGGCCTCGATCCGCTCGTCCTTTTCGCGGAGGTCCCGCTCGACCTCCTCGATGCGGTCGGCCTTGGCCTCGATTTTGGCCTCGAGGGCGGCGATCCGCTCGGCCGATGCGTCGTCGCTGGGCGTCGTTTCCACCTTCTCGTCCCCGTCGCTCCCGGCCGTCAGTTCCTCGACGCGGGCCTCGAGACGGTCGCGCTCGGCCTCGAGTTCCGCGACGGTGCTCCGCAGGTCGTTGATCTCGCGGTCCTTCTCCATCAGCCGTTCCTCGTATTCGCTCCGGTCGACGTCCGCGTCGCCGGTGAGGGCGGCCGCCATCTTCCTGGCCGCGTCCGAGACGTCCCGGGCCGACTCGAGTTCCGCTTCGAGTTCCTCGATCCGGGCCTCCCGCTCCTGGAGTTCGCGTTCCAGCGATGCGATCCGGTCCTCCTCGTTTTGCTTGCGTTCGCTGATCTCCGCCAGGTCGCCCACGAGGTCGTCGCTGACGCTCTTCAGTTCGGGTCGCTCGAAGTCGTCGAGGCCGGGGGTCGCGCCGGCGTCGAAGGTGTGTTTGCGCCGGAACTGCACCTCCATGACGTCCCGATCGGTCCAGTCGGCCTGCAGGAACGCCCGTCCGTCAGGGAGGTCCGTGACCCGTTCGGCGTACTCGTCGTCGACGACGCGCTTGACGACCTTCGTGTCGTTCTCCCAGGTGAGCCGGTGCCAGACGAGCCAGTTCGCCTGCGTGATGAAGTCCTTCTTCACGTCGGCCGGGCGCTGGGAGACGCCGACGATGCCCAGCCCGTGCTTGCGCCCCCGCTTGCCGATCTTGATCAGCATCCGGCCGGTCTCGTCCATCCCGCCGCCCTCCGGGATGTACTCGTGGCACTCCTCGACGATCAGCAGGAACGGCTTCTTGAGCTTCTTCTCCTTGGCGAACAGGTGCCGCGCCGTCTCGCGAACGAGGTCGCTCGCGGCGTCCTCGTCGAGGTAGCCCGAGACGTCGAGGACGATCGGGACGTTCTCCTCCAGCGCCAGGCTGGCGATGCGCTCGGCGTGCTCCGGGCCGATCTGGATGTCGCACTCCTCGTCCGCGCCGACGTGGAGCAACTCGTACTCCTCCTTGAGGCCGTAGTACTCCCCGTCGGCGTCGACGACCAGCGACGGGAAGCCGGCGTCCAGGAGTTCCTCGAGGATAACGCTTGCCGTGTTGGACTTCCCCGACCCGCTTTTCCCAGTCAGGAACGCGCGACCTGTCAGCACGTCCACGACGGGCAGTTTCACCGGGTCGCCGTCGACCGTCTCGCCCACCGTAATCCGCTCGGTCTCGCTCATGGGCCCCACCTCCGTGAATTCGTCATCGTGTCCAGAACGATCCGAGAGCGTCTTCAAGATTGGTGTCGCCGTCAGCCACCCGTCTGACGCCGGTGGCGAGTAGAGGTTTCCCCGACCGCAACCGGCTTGCCCGTCGAAGCCCGAGACTGGCCCAGATGGCGTTCGGTTCGGACCTCTCGCGCCGGGAGTTCGCCAAGGCGGCCGTCGCGACGGGGGGCGCTGCCGCGTTGTCGGCCTGCCTCGACGTCTTCGGCGACGAGCCGATTCCGGAGGGCGTCGAGGATCCGGGCACGCTCCCGGAGCGACAGCACGCCTGGAACGACCGCGTGCGCCACGACGAACACGGCAACGAACTGCTGCCGAACCACCAGGTCCTCCTGTACCTGACGCTGGATCGCGACGGCCCGCCGACGGAAGCGGATCGCTCGACCGTCGAGGCGGCGTTCCGGACGCTCGACCGGGCCTACGAACGAAGCCACGAGGGCCTGTTGTTCTCGGCGGGCTATTCGCCGGCGTACTTCGAGCGGTTCGACGAGCCCCTCCCTCCCGAAATCGACCTGCCGCCGCCGCGCCGCCTGTCGAGCTTCGAGACGCCGACCTTCGACACACAGGACGTCCTCGTGCACCTCGCCAGCGACCGGGCGGACGCCGCGCTCGCGGCCGAGGCCGCCCTGACCGGCGACCGGTCGTCGGTCAACGGCGTCGACGTGGAGGCGACGCTCGCCGACGTCCTGACCGTCGACGACCGCCGGAGTGGGTTCGTCGGCGCGGGGATGCCGGCGGCCCGCCAGGACGTCGAGGGGATCCCCGACTCGAACCCCGTCCCCGAGGCCGCGCCGCTGTTCATGGGCTTCAAGGCCGGGTTCAGGGGCAACCAGGCCACGGAGGACTACGTCACGATCGGGACGGGCGCGTTCGCCGGGGGGACGACCAAGCACCTCTCCACCCTCCGACAGCGGCTGGAGGACTGGTACGGCGAACAGGACTTCGACGAGCGGGTCATGGAGATGTTCAGCCCCGCCCACGCCGAGCGGGGTCTCGTCGAGGGCGTCGGCGAGAACCTGGGCGACGACAACGGCCTGACGCCCGAGATCATCGAGACGATCGCCGAACAGGCCCGGGAGCACGGCCGCGTGGGTCACGCCCAGAAGGCCGCGAGGGCCAACCGCGACGACGAGGGCAACGTGCGCATCCTCCGGCGACACTTCGAGTCGACCGATCACGACGTCGCGAGCCTCCACTTCCCGTCGCTCCAGCGCGGGATCGGCGCGTTCGAGGCGGTTCGACGGGCGATGAACGGGGCGGACCTGACGGACAACCCGGCCATCCGACAGCGGGTGAACAACGGGATCCTCGAGTACGTCTTCGTCGAACACCGGGGGAACTTCCTCGTTCCACCCCGTCGACTGCGGGCGCTCCCTCCCGCACGACCGGATTCGGTGTAGACCTCGGTTCCGTCCTCTCATTTAAATATCTGGAACAGGGTATTAAAAATAATATTCCGAGAAAAGATAAAATTTTTAATACCCGTGGGGACGCGTCCCTGTATCGTAAAGCGCCACATGAGGATACGGACACGGTCTGACCGACTGGCCGAATTCGTCCGCCTGCTTCGCTGGTTCGGGCTGACCGACGAGGAAATCGCGGCGCTCAACGGCGGGGCCGTGACCGACGGAAGTCCCGAGGCGGTGCTCGATCGGTCGCTGCCCGACGACCTGTCGCCGTCCGAACTGTTCGACCGCGTCCGGCGGACGCTGGTGGAGTCGCGACACGGGTTCGAACTCGCACCGACGCACGAACCCCGGTCGGCGTTCGTCGCGCTCTCGCTCGCGCTGAAACCGTACGGGTGTACGTTCGCTGTCACGGACGGGGACGGGCGTCCGATCACCGCCCCGGCGAGCACGGACGGGACGTATCGGCTCTCGCTGATCGACTCCGCCGGGAACGAACGGACGACGACCTTCGCCTATCCCGAGGGCTGCTCGGCGACGCGAACGTCCCGGCACTCGTCCACGCCGTCGAAACCGACCTCCTGGTCGGGGTCAGCAAGACGTTCGTTCTGCTTTCCCACGCTGGCGACGGCTGGGGATTCGTTCTCCTCGACGAAGCCCAGCTTGCCCACCTTCGCCGGGCGTTCGGGACCCGGGACCGGATCTACGACCGCGAACTGCTGGCCCCGGTCCAGCCGCCCGCCTACGCCGACGATACGTGGCAGGCCGCCGCCGACGGGGCGTCGGTCCGGTCGGCCGTCCCGGAGTCGACCGACGACACGCTGCCCCTCGAACTCGAGGTGCCCTCCGGAGACCACGACGCGGGGAGCACGGTTTCGGACGGGCGGACCGTCCGGGACCGAATGCGCGAGGCGGACCGGGACGACTCCGTCGACGGCGTCGTGGAGGGACTCGCGAGCCAGGATCGCCCGGAGCGTCCCGATTCGCTGTTCGTCGGCGAGCCCGTCGACTCGGTCTTCGAGGACTTCTCGGACGTCCGTCTCGAACCGATGGACACACCCGAGGCGGACGGCACGGAAAGCGAGGACCGGGAAGCGCCCCCGATCGAAGGCGCTATTCCGGCCGACGACGAGACCGCGCGACGCCGGCGGGTGCTGGTCGGGGACGAGGACGGCGGTTCGGGCCCGGCCGTCGTGGGGGTCGAGGGAGCCGGCCATCGGGACGCCGACGGCGTCACGTCGACCGCCGCCGCTTCGGCTTCCCCGGACGGGACCTCCACAGGGGGGAAGGCGGGGAACGCGGGGCGTCGAATTCCCGTTTCCGGTTCGATCAGGACCTCGCCGAGTCGGACGCGGCCCAGCGTCCACCCCCCGTTCGAACTTCGTCCTTCGATCGGGTCGTCGCTTTCCTCTCCCGGGTCGTCGACCGATAAGGCGGGCGTCGGTGTACGTTTCGAGCGCGTACTGGTCGTTGCTGAAGTGGAGCCATCCGCCCGTTCGAGCAGGAGCATCGTCCGGCGGTCGACGAATCGGCGCACGGGTTCCCGAACCCCTGCAGAGGGGAGGTTCGGAAGGAGTAGCTATCCGTGGAACGGGGACACGGGTAGTGGGGGCGGCCGGCAGCGGGAACGGGAGCCGGGCGGTTCCGTTCGAAGTCGAGGGGCGGTCGTGAACGCTCTCAGCCACCGAGCGTGGCGAACGCGAACAGGAGCACGAGGTATCCCGCGACGACGCCGATCGCCAGGACCGGGACCAGCGTGAAGTAATCGTGGCTTCCGTTGTTCCCGTCGACGTTGCCGTTTTCGATGGCCTCTATGTCCACTTTTCCGGACTCGATGTCCTCCGCCGATGGCATCACTTCCGGGAGGCCCTTTCGCCGCGCGTCGATCTTGTTGAACGCGACCACCGCGCCGATCGTCAGGACGAACGCCAGCGGCAGCGCGACGTACGGCGTCCGCACGCCGAACCCGTACAGGAGGAGCGCGATCACGGTGGCGCCGGCGGCCGTCCCGGCGAAGGGGATCTGCGTGTTGACGTGATCGATGTGGTCGGATCCGGCGAAGATGGATGACATCACGGTGGTGTCACTGATGGGGGAGCTGTGGTCGCCCCAGATCGCGCCGCCGAACAGCACGCCGATCAGGACCGGGAGTACCGACGGGCCGACCAGTTCGTATCCGAGGGGGATCGCGAGCGGCGTCAGGATGGCCATCGTCCCCCAGGAGGTCCCGGTCGTGAACGCGATGAACGCCGCGGCGACGAAGATGATGACGGGGAGGAAGCCGCCGGGAACGCCGCTTCCGACCATCGTGTCGACGATGAACTCCGCGGTGCCCACCTTTTCGGCGGCCAGGCCGATGGCCCACGCCAGGACGATGATGGCGATGGCGATGTTCATCGTCTTGAACCCGTCGATGATCGTCTCGCTCGCGGTTTCCAGGTCCATGGTCCGGTAGCCGATCGCGCCGACGAAGCCCGTGAGCATGAACGCGAAGGCGCCGTACAGGAGCCCCAGCGCGACGTCGGTCTCCTGGAAGGCCGTGGCGATGTCGACGCCCGGTTGGTGGCCGCCGCCGAGCCACCACATCGAGACGAGCCCGACCCCGAGGAGGACCAGGATGGGGAGGAAGAAATTGACGAGCGAGGGGTTCTTCTCGCTCGCTTCGCCGACGTCCTGGGAGACGTCCGAGAGTGGCGTCGCGTCCTCGCGAATGGTGTTCCCGGTCGAACGCGCGCGCCACTCGGCGTCGAGCATCGGGCCGAAGTACCGCTGCGTGAACGCGATGAACCCGACCATGAAGAACGCCATGAAGCAGTAGATGTTCCACGGGATGCTCTCCAGGAAGAGGCCGAAGGGGGTCGCCCCGAGTTCGGCGGCGGTGACCTCCGTCGCCTCGAAGCCCGCGATGATCATCGACACCTGGAAGCCGATCCAGTTCGAGACCGGCCCGAACGTGGTCACCGGCGAGGTCGTCGAGTCGAGAACGTACGCGTGCATCTCCCGGGAGGAACTGTTCTCCTGGGAAAGTTCCCGCGTCGCGTTCCCGGTGACGACGGTGCTGGTGTAGGAGTCGAAGAAGATGAACACCCCGATGAGCCAGGTGAGAATGTGCGATTCCCGTGCGGTGTCGACCCGGTCGCCGATCCAGCGCTCCAGCGCCAGAATGCCGCCGGAGCGGTAGATGAAGGCGGCGCCGGCACCCATGAACATGATGAGGAGGATGAACTTCGTGTCGAACGGCGACCGGACGACCTCCACGAGCCACTCCATCGTTAGTGCGGTGGCGGCGATGGGGTTCCATCCCGCCACGAGCAATGCCCCGATCCAGACGCCTGCGAACAGCGACACCAGCGTCTGGCGCGTCGTCATCGCCAGGACGATCGCCAGAAGCGGCGGCGCAAGCGCGAGTACGCCGAAGTTTGCCATGCGTTTCTAGGTCCACACTACAGAAAGGGGCTGTATATATTTTTGCGAAATGTTAACAAATCCAAGGTGGCCGTTCACGGGATCGAAGGGTTGCTCACGTATCATGTCCTGCCCCACCTCGCGTCGCTAACACCGTCCGCTTCGACCGACAAATCGAACGTGCGGGCGTCGTTCCGTACCGGTCGATCCTCACGTCTCCCGAACGACCGGGTGTGGCCTACCGCTCGCTCCGCTGTTCGACCTTGTTCAACTCGATGAGCAATCGGAAGACCGCCTTCACGAGGTTCTCGTCGACGTCGAAGCGCTCGGCGTTCTCCCCCGCACGCTCCATCACCAGTTCCTCCTGGCGCTCGTCGGTCGTCGGCAACCCCTCGCGTTCCTTCACTTGAGCGATGGTGTCGGCGATGTAGGTCCGGCGGGCGATCAACTCGACGAGTTCGCGGTCGATCTCCTCGATCTCCTCGCGGAGTTCGTCGAGCCCCATCTCGGTCGGGTCCGGTCGGTCGTCGGTCATGCTATCCTCGTGCCGTCCTTCCTGGTTTCGATCAGCCGCGTCGATCCCTCGCGTTCGGCCCACGCATCGCGAACGGATGCCAGCGACCCCCGCTCGCCGATGGCAACCACGCTCGGGCCGGTCCCCGAGAGCGAGACGCCCTCGACGTCGGGCAGCGCCTGGAGCATCGGGTCGGTCGAGTACCCGAGCGCGGCGGCGAACGCGAGGCCGTTGAGCGTCATCGCCAGTCCGTAGTGCCCGTCGAGGGCGAGGTCAGCCACGTGGTCCGCCACCGGGGCGATTCGCTCGCAGGCGTCCACGTCGGCGTCGGCGCTGAAGGCCCGATGCGGGGGCGTCCAGACCAGCACCGAAGTCTCCAACGATTCGTGGGCGAGCAGTGCGTCCGCTTCGTTATCCGTTACTGTCACGCCGCCGAGCATGCTCGCGCTGGCGTCGTCGAACGCGCCGGTGATCGTCACCCCGACGTCCCTGGCCGCTTCGACGCCGATCCGGCTGGCTTCGCGGCGGTCGACGGCTTTGCCGTCCGTGGTCGTCGTGTCGTCACCGATTCGATAGCCGAGAGCATCCAGCGTCGCGACGACGGCAGCGTTCGCGGCGGCGCTCGAACTCTTGAGGCCGGCCGCGGACGGCACTTCGCTTTCCGTTTCCACCCGGACCCCCTCGCCGTCGCCGTACCGATCGACGACGCGCTCGGCACAGCGCTCGACGAGGGCCGGGTCCGCGTCGGGCCGGTCGCGGATCGTCCCGGAGATCTCGCCGTCGTCGGCGAGTCGGACCGTCGCCGTCGTCTCGAGGTCGATGGCGAAGGCCGACCCGACGCCGGTCGCGAGCGCGTTGAGGATCGTCCCGGCCGCCGGGGCCCTGGCCCGTCCGTCCATAGTGTGACTGAGTCACAAGGAGTACTTACGGCTGGCGGTCCCTGCCAGGCTGGCCGGGACCCCGTCGACGCGAGGACGCCAGGAGCGCGGGGCTTTTGCTCCTCCCGACGGTACCCCCGGGCATGCGAAGCGACATCCCGCCGGACACCGTCGGGGTCGAACTCGCCGACGGAGGGGTCGCCGTCGAGTACACGGACGACCGGGAGACGTTCTATCACGGCGTTCCCGAACCCGTCACGGGGTCGATCCGCACGCCCCCGGAGAAGGAGGTCCACGTGCTGGTGACGGACCCGAGCGGCACCGAGGGCGTGTTGACCTACGTGAACGACCGGAAGACCCACGACGACATCCTCCGCGAGAGCGGGGTGGGTCGTGTCCTCCTCGAGGGCGGCGAGGAGACGGAACTGTTTCCGGGGGTCACCGTCGCCGTCGACGGGTACGCCGTCGTCGTGTCGGCCGATCACGACGTCGTCGACGGTCGCGTATTCGTCTTCGCCGAGGACGCGACGAGCGAACACCGGTACGAACTCGTGCCCGAGGAGTAATGCCGCTGAAGAAAGCCTGGCGGGACCTCGACCGGTCGACGGTCGGCCGCGCCCCCGACCGGTACGGCGTCTACGAACTCGCCGACGAAGAGGAAACGGTGCTCCGGGTCGGCACCGGCGTCCTGCCGGACGAACTCAAGACGGCGCTCGCCTACGGCGACGCCACGAAGGTGCGGTGGGAGACGACGCAGACGCGGGAGGAGGCCGAATCACTGGCCGAGGAGCACCGGCAACGCCTGGACGAGCGATAGTCGAGCGTCACTGACGAAAACGGCGAGAGAAGGGGTCGATGGGTCGAAACCGCACCGGAGTCGACGCGTCCGGCCTCACTGGAGGTAGGAGGGCTCCTCGGCGTCGCAGTTCTCCTCGTGCTGTTCGGCCTCCTCCCGGGTCTCGAACATGAGGCCACAGCCCTCGCACTCGTACCATACACCGTCCTCTCTCTCGGTCTTCGTCACCATGTTCGAAAATTACCTCTCGGACCCTTTAGGTGTTACTCCCGGCAACCACGGGTCAGGAGGGAATCGGGTCCCTGCGGCGGCCCGGCCGCCGCCGGCGGTCGCCTCCGGCACCGTCGGAGTTCACCCCCCTTCGTATGTCTTTGCTCCGATGGCTCCTGGCCCCGCAACGACCGACGGCAACGCCTCGAGGCATGGACGTCCTGGAGGACGAGGCGGTCTCGGACGCCGACCGGATTGTCGACCCGAACTGACGGCTCGGGAATCAGTTCTTCCATCCGTTACCCCCAACGGGAACGGGAAAACTGCTCGCGAGCGGACCCCGGAAAATCGGGGCCGTCAGTCGGGCCGAACGTCAGTCAGCGACTCGTAAAGCCGCTGTCGACGGTGAGCGCCTCGCCGTTGGTGAAGGAGGCACCGTCGGAGCACAGCCACATGACGGCGTCGGCGATCTCCTCGGGATCGCCGAGGCGGTCCTGGGAGTGCATGGCCTCGATCTGCGCGCGGAGTTCCTCGTCCTCGGTGATGCCGCCTTCCGCGAGCATCTGGGTCTCGATGAACCCCGGGCAGACGGCGTTGACGCGAACCCCCTCTTCGCCGTACTCCCAGGCGGCGGTCTTCGTCAGTCCCAGAACGCCGTGCTTTGCGGAGACGTAGGCCGACGCGCCCTCGAAGCCGACCTGGCCGAGCACCGACGACATGTTGACGATGACGCCGCCCTCGTCCTGGCCGAGCATCTCCTCGAGTTCGGCCTTCATCGAGCGCCAGACGCCGTTCAGGTTGACGTCGATGACCTGCTGCCAGGATTCCTCGGTGTGCTCGCCGACCGCCTTCTGCCGACCGCCGATCCCGGCGTTGTTGACGGCGTAGTCCAGCCGACCGTACTCGTCGATGGCCGTCCGAACCATGTCCTCGATCTGTTCCATGTCGCTCACGTCGGTATGGACGTAGACGGCCTCGCCGTCCGCCTCCTCGATGAGGGAGACCGTTTCCTCCCCCTTTTCGTCGTCGACGTCCGCGACGACGACGGACGCGCCGTGCTTCGCGAATTGAACTGCCGTCTCGCGGCCGATACCCGAGCTTCCGCCGGTGACCGCGACGACGCGGTCCGAGAAGTCGAAGTGGTGCATTGCGGCCGTTGTTTAGTGCGGCCTATTCTTTATACTATGGGTGTCGGATCGCTAACCCAACCCATACCATGGCGGTTCGGGGCCGGAGGTCATCGCAGGACGGCACAGAGGCTGTCGATCCGATCCCCGAATACATCCGGCTGTTGTCGGGACCGACGACCACGAACCGGACTCCTGAAGCCGAGGGGTCGTTCGCCCGGGGTACGGCGACGTCGGTCCGGGTGGCGGTTCGATCAGTTCGCCGGCTGCAGCCGGTGGATCGTCCCACTGGTCCCGACGACCCCGCCTTCGTCCGTGGTGGCGACGTAGAGTTCGTCGTCGGGCCCGCGACCGAACGCGAGCACGTACCGTCCGACCCCGCCGGCGTCCGCGTTGGCGATCGGGACGGTCTCGACGGGCCATCGCCCCTCCTCGCCCGGGGTTGCCACGAACAGCCGTCCCTGGGCCCGCCAGTCCGCGAAGACGTACCGGTTCCCCAGGCCGGGAATCGCCCCGCCGCGATACAGGTAGCCCCCGATGACGGCGATGCCGCCCGGATCGCCGTCCCCCCCGGCGTGGGAGTACTCCACGATCGGGTCGCGAAGTCGCTCGCCGTCGGGGGTCTCCCGGGGACAGGAGTCGGCGCCGTAGCAGTGGAAGCCCTCGCGGACGTTCCAGCCGTAGTTGCCGCCTTTGCGGACCAGGTCGACCTCCTCGTACCGGTTCTGTCCGACGTCGGCCGCGTAGAGGTTGCCGTCCGTGAACGACATCCGCCAGGGGTTCCGGAACCCCCAGGCGAACTGCTCGTCGAACCCCTCCCGGCCGACGAGCGGGTTGTCCTCGGGGATCCCGTAGGGCCGATCCCCCTGGGTTTCGTCGACGTCGATCCGGAGGATGCTCCCCAGACGGTTTCGCGTCACGTCCTGACCGTTGCCCCCCGGATTCTCCTCGTACCAGTCCGAAACGTGACCGTTGCCGGTATCGCCGGCCCCGCCGCCGTCCCCCGTCGCCACGTAGAGATAGCCTTCGGGACCGAACACGATCGCGCCGGCGTTGTGGTTGCCCTGGGGCTGTGGGATCTCGAGGAGCGTGCGTTCCGTACTCGGATCGACGCGTCGCGCCTCGGGATCCGCCCTGAACTCGGACAGGACGAACGTGTGGCTGAAGCCCCTGGGGGTCCCCTGTCGTCGCGGGGCGCTGTACCGGACGTACAGCCGGCCGTTGTCCGCGAAGTCGGGATGGAGCGCCACCCCGAGCAGTCCCCGCTCCGAGTACCCGCCGCCGACGTCGACCATCCGGTCGCGGACGTCGAGGTACGGGCGGTCGCGAAGCCCCGTTTCGTCGTGGAGACGGACCAGGCCCGCCTGGTCGACGACGAATCGGCGCCGGCCGTCCGCCGTCGTCTCGATCCCGACCGGGGACGTGAAGCCGCCCGCGACCGGTTCCAGGCTGACGGCGTCGGGGAGATCGGTTCCCTCGCCGGCTCCCATTTCGCCGGGGGCAGAACCGGTCCATTCCGTTTCGGTGTCGGGCCCCCCCGCGCCGTTTGTGGTGCGCTTCGTGGTCGCGTTCGCGTCGCTCGGGGCGCCGCACCCGGCCAGCCCGGTGACGAGGACGGCGCCCGCGGTGTGGAGGAACGATCGCCGTCGTAGCCGTTGGGGTCGCATTCGTCCGTGCTGAGGCCGGGAGGTAAGTAACCCTTCCCCCGACCCGTTCGGGCCCGAACGACCGGCTCGACGCCGACCCAGTTTCGGCGGAATCCGGCCTTTCTGCCGCTTCACTGGCCGAGAAACGATTATAGCGACGGGCGTCCTCTGGAGGGTCATGCTAACCGAACTGAACGAGTTCCTGGGGGGACTGCCGCCGTGGCA
>JBLGCL010000050.1:0-16689 GCA_047617305.1 Natronomonas sp. | reverse complement strand
CGAGGAACACCGCGAGCCCGGCGATTTCCGAATGCGGCTGGTTCGTCACCGCGACGTTCCAGTCCGCTCGCTCGTACACCCCGAAGGACACCTTCTCGGCGCCGACGACGACCATCAGCGGGTCGTCGGCGTGGGCCTCGCGGACGTCGGCCTCGACGTCCTGCACCGGTTCGCCGTACATCGTCAGGTGGACGACGGAACCGTCGAACTCGCGGAGTCGAGCCTTCGGAGCGTCGATCGTCTCGACCGCGAAGGGGCCGCCGAACCGGTCGGTGACGTCGCGGGCGGTCGCCACGGCGTCGCTCGCCGCCCCCTCGAAGATCACGCGATCGGCCCCGAGCGCCCGCGCCGCGAGGCCGACGTGGGTCGTCATGCGGTCGTCGCGTCCAGGCCGGTGGCCGAGTCGGAGGACGACGACGTCCTGCTCGCCCTGCATGGGTCGAGGGTCGAGTCGGAAGGGTTAGGCGGTTTCGCTTCGCGGGCGAGCGGTCGGCCCCGAACGGGACGCGGATCCGATAGTCCCCGGTCGTGGAACCCTCCTGACCAGTGGGTTCCGCGCGCACGACCGAGGGTGGACCTCCGCTGCCGTCGATCAGAACGCACTTGTCGCCCCCACCCGCGTACCCGACCATGCAGCTATCGGACAAGCGGATCCTGGTGACCGGGGGCGCCGGGTTCGTCGGTTCCCACCTCTGCGATCGACTCGTCGCCGACAACGACGTGGTCGTCCTGGACGACCTCTCGAACGGGAAGCGGGCGTGGGTTCCCGACGCGGCCGACCTGATCGTGGGCGACCTGACGGACCCGGACGTGGCCGCCGAGGCCATCACGGCGGACGTCGACGTCGTCTTTCACTTCGCCGCCGACAAGGCGGTCGATCGGGGCGAAGTCGGCCAGTTCCGCGAGAACAACCGGATGACCGAGAACGTCGTCGAGCGGATGGACCAGGTCGGCGTCGAGAACGTCGCGTTCACCTCGTCGTCCACGGTGTACGGGGAGGCGCCGCGCCCGACGCCCGAGGACTACGCGCCGCTGGAGCCGATCAGCATCTACGGCGCGAGCAAGCTTTCCGAGGAAAGCCTGCTGTCGGTCTACGCCCACAGCCACGACCTCACGGCGTGGGTGTTCCGCTTCGCCAACATCGTCGGCCCGCGCCTCCAGCCCGGGGCCGTCGTTCCCGACTTCATCGAAAAACTCGAGGCGGACCCCGAAACCCTGACCATCCTCGGTGACGGCCGTCAGGAGAAGTCCTACATGCACATCGACGAGTGCGTCGACGCGATGTGCCACGTCGTCGAACACGCCGACGACGCGTTCAACGTCTACAACCTCGGGACCCGCACCACCACCTCGGTGACGACGATCGCGGACGTCGTGAGCGAGGAAATGGGGCTGGAGCCGGCGTACGAGTACACCGGCGGCGACAGGGGGTGGGCGGGCGACGTGCCCCGGATGCGCCTCTCGATCGAGAAACTCGCCGCCCTCGGCTGGGAGCCTGCCGACTCGAGCGACGACGCGATCCGGCGGGCGACGCGGGAACTCCTGGACGAGCGCGAGTGATCGGGACGGCGGAGCAATCAGACGGTGAACGCCGTCGTCGCCTCGCAGTCCGCGTTCGACGCCTCCAGCGTCGCCCTCGCCTCGTATTCCCCCGGCTCGGGATTCTCCCACTCGAACCCGTAAGTCGCCGTCTCGTCGGGGTCGAGTTGCTTCCGCTGGAGCATCTGGGCGAACATCCGACCCACGCTCCAGCGCCACACCTCGGTCCCGTCGGCGTCCGCGATCGCCAGGTCCGCTTCCTGGGCGTCCGAAAACTGGAGATCGATCGGGTCCTCGTCCGGGTTCGTTACCTCGAAGGTGAATTCGACCCGGTCGTCGCGCGCGGCGGCGGAGAGGGAACCGTCGAGGGGCATGCCGGGCAGTATTCGCCGGTCCGACATAGGTCTTGGCGACTCGCGGGCGCCAGCCTCAGGTTCCATAATCCACGGATTGTCCGAACGCCCCCGAAAGTCGGGGTCGGCAGGCGCCTCAGGCGTGTTGTTCCCGTTCCCACCGGACGTCGCCCTCGTAGACGATCCCGCGCTCGCCGTCGACCGTCACGATCGCACCGTCGTCGACGCCGGGCAGGGGCGCCCCGCTGACCATGGGAATCTTCAGTTCCCGGGCGACCACGGCAGCGTAGCCCGTCATACCGGGTTCGGCGGCGACGATCCCGCCGATTCGGTGGACGTCGCCCTCGAACTCGTCGTCGAACCCGACCGGGAGGGTAACGATGGCGCCGTCGGGGACGTCCGAGAGGTCGCCGTCGGGCAGTCGGGCGATCGGGCCGGTGACCCGACCCGAGACGACGCCGCGGCCCGTGGCCAGGGTTTCGGCGGCGACGTGGACCTTGAGCATATCCGTCGGCGGCGTCCCCTCGAAGCCCGTCATCATGCCAGAGAGGACGACGACCGTGTCGCCGCTCTCGGCCACCCCGGCGTCGAGCGCCGACTGGACGGCGTCGTCGAGGAGGGCCGCGACGCCGTCGTCGTGGACCGGGACGTGCTGGGCCGTCACTCCCCACGAGAGCGCCAGCTGTCGGCGAACGTCGTCGTTCGGCGTCGCGGCGACGACCGGCACGCCGGGGCGGTACTTCGCGGTCTTCAGCGCGGTGTAGCCCGATTCGGAGGCGGCGACGACCGCGCTGGCCCCCACGTCCCGGGCCAGGAAGCGCGCCGACCGGGCCAGGGCGTCCGTCTGGGTGTCGTCGGCCGGGGGGACGCGCTGCTCGCGGACGTCCTCGTACTCCGGACTCGATTCGATCTCGCGGACGATCCGGTCCATCGCCTCCACGGTGCTGACCGGGTGGTTCCCGACGGCCGTCTCTCCGGAGAGCATCACCGCGTCGGTGCCGTCGAGGACGGCGTTGGCCACGTCCGAGGCCTCCGCGCGGGTCGGCCGGCGCTCGTGGATCATCGAGTCCAGCATCTCGGTCGCCGTGATGACCGGCACGCCCTCCTCGTGACAGCGCCGGATGATCCGTTTCTGGATGACCGGGACCTCCTCCATCGGGCACTCGACGCCGAGGTCGCCGCGGGCGACCATCACGCCGTAGGCGGCGTCGATGATCTCCTCCAGGTTCTCGACGGCCACGTCGCGCTCGATCTTTGCGACGATGGGGACGTCGGCCCCGTGGCGTTCGATCGTTTCTCCGACGGCGAACACGTCGTCGGCGTCACGGACGAAACTGGCAGCGACGAAGTCGGCGTCGCCCTCGACCGCCATCTCGATCTCCCGCCGGTCGGCGTCGGTCGGGAACTCGAGGTCGAGGTCCACGCCGGGGACGTTGACGCCCTTTCGGCCACCGAGGTCACCGCCACTCTCGACGCGGGCGACGATCGCCTCGCCATCGACGCGCTGGACCTCGGTCTCGATTCGGCCGTCGTCGAGCAGGATGCGGTCGCCGGGGCTGACGCCGGCGAGCGAGTGGGAGACGCCGATCGTTTCGGGGGTCGCGTCCGTGCCCTCGACGAAGCGGACCTCGGAACCGTCCGCGATTTCGACGGTGTCGTCGGTCGGAGCGGTCCGGATCTCCGGGCCGGCCAGATCGACCATGCTCGCCAGCGGGCCGTCCGTCGTCCCGTCGACCGTCCGGATCCGGTCCAGGAGGGCGGCCCTGTCCTGGCGGGCCCCGTGGCTGGCGTTGAGTCTGGCCACGCTCATCCCGGCCTCCGCGAGGGCCCGGATGGTCTCCCCGGAATCCGACGCGGGCCCCAGCGTGCAGACGATCTTCGCGTTGCGCATGCGTCCACGTAGCGCGGGTGGACGCAAAAAATCGAGGGCGGAGTCGAACCACGGGTCGAGATCGGTCGCGGGGCCGACGGGATCCCGATACTGACCCTCGGCAGGATTCTCTCCCCCCGAATTGCTTTTGTAGGTTAGGTACAAAACTGTTCGACGGGTTCGATCGACGGGGCCCTGGAGCCGCGGTGTGAAGGCGAATCCGTCCTCGACGATTAACCCTATCAGCCTCCACGACCCAAGTACTACCCATGACCGAAGACTGGATCGACGAACTCCGAGAGATGCGCCAGCGCAAGGAGGAATACTTCCGCGAACACCCCCACTCCCCGATCCCACAGGACCAGCGGGGCGAGGCGTTCCCGGGACTGGAGTACTTCGACGTCGACCCGGACCTCAGGTTCGAACTCCGCCTGGAGGAACACGACGAGAAGGAGGAGATCACCGTCGAGACGACGGCCGACGGCGAACAGCACTACATCAACTACGGGAAATTCACCTTCGAGATCGACGGGGAGGAGCATTCCCTCCAAGCGTATCAGCCGATCGGCGAGGAGGAGCGCCTCTGGGTCCCGTTCCGCGACGAGACCAACGACGAGGAAACCTACGGCGCGGGGCGGTACCTCGACCTCGAACCCGAAGAGCACAAGACCCCCGACGGGAACTGGATCCTGGACCTCAACCAGGCGTACAGCCCGACCTGTGCCTACAACGAGGCCTACGAGTGTCCGCTGATCCCGATCGCGAACTGGCTCGAGGTCCGGATCGAGGCCGGGGAGAAGGACTATCCCGGGGAACCGGCCGGAGCCCACGATCACGGGCACCACCACTGATCCGTCGCGAGCCCCCACCCGGTTCGGTTCGAACCGGTCCACCCCGCTGTAGCGGCCCCACAGAACCTTTTTTTCCGACGAGCAGCACCGTGCCAGTGTCATGCACCGCCCTGTTTTCCGCTGGTTCGACGACCACCTCCGGCGTGCTCGCCAGTCCAGCCGCTGATGACTCCACCCACAGTTCATACCACGACGGTCATCGCCGTCGCCTTGGCGATGGTACTCGCCGGCTGTGGTGGCGGCTCCACGCCCGATTCCCCGACGCCCACCGGGACGGATCGGGCGTCGACGACCACCGCGGCGTCCTCGACCCTCCACCCGACGAAGGGAACCACCACCGCAACGTCGGCGAGAACCGCGACCACCATGCGGGCGCCGTCGACCACCGCCGACGAAACCACCACGCATCGACCCACGAACGAGACCGAAACGGTCGACATCCCGGTCAGGGGTTCCGGAACCCTTCCGTTCGACGTGAACCGGACGTATCGACGGACGATGGAGCTGCTCGGGAACCCGTCCGGCGTCAGTCCGCCGTCGCAGATCTACCTGTACCGGCCCGTCACGTCCTGGAAACCCACGGTTCAGGACCCCTTCGCACAAGCGCTCCTCGACGCTCGCCGGGAGTCGAATTTCACGAGGGAGCGCCACGAGGGCGTCGTCTTCGGCCTGATCGGTAACGAATCACCCGACGTTTTGCGGTTCACCCTGGTCCACGAGTTCGTCCACAACGCCCAGTTCGAGCGCGTGGACGAAACGCCCGGGATGCGGGCGGCGTTCGCCGGCGAACACCAGCGCCGCCGGGTCGGCGCCGCCATCGTCGAGGGGAGTGCGTCGTACGTGGCGTTCCAGTACATGCTCCGGTACACGGACCGGAACCGGACCTGGCTCCGGACGGCAACCGACGAGTACCGGAACGCGTCGCCGGCCGGGAAGTACGTCTGGGCGCCCTATCACTTCGGTCGCGAGTACGTCGCCGAGCGGGTCGACGCCCCCCGCGACCACTGGCGGCTCTACCGGAACCCGCCGAACACGACGGAAGCGATCATCCTCGGCCTCGCCCCCGGGGCCGAACCGCCGGCGCCCCTCTCGGTTTCCGTCGAAACCGATCACTACGAGGAGACGGCCCGCGAGACGCGTGGCGAAATGTTCGCCAGGATCGTCCTCGCGGCCGAACTGCCGGAAGAGCGGGCTGCCAGCGGGGCTTCGGGGTGGGGGAACGACCGCCTCGTGACCCTGCAACGGAACGATCGACGGGGGTTCGTCTGGAGCACCAGGTGGGATTCGGCCGCCGACGCCGCGGAATTCCTGGAGACCTTTCGGACTGCGATGGACCGACGGGGCGAACGACGCGCCGGCTACTGGCTCGGGGACGGCACCGCGATTCGGGTCGTTCGGGTCGCCCCGGAAACCGTCGTCGTGGCCACCGGCCCGCCAGCGTTCGTGACCGGGATCCGCGTCACTGGAACGAACGCCACTGTGACGGTGTCGCCCGACTAGCGCGAAGGAAGCCAACGTCGAGCGCGTCGATCCAGTCGCCCGCAAAACGCCGGCCCCGAAACGACGGTTACTGGATTCGCTCGCCCGGCACCGCGTCGCCGTGGGTCGTCAGCAGGTCGGCCTCGTCCCCCGCGGCCAGGATCATCCCGTCGGACTCGACGCCGAACAATTCGGCCTTCTCCAGGTTCGCCAGCAGCACGCACTTCTGTCCGGGCAGCCCCTCGACGTCGTGGAGTTGCTTGATCCCGGCGACGACCTGGCGGGTCTCGACGCCGATGTCGACCTCCAGCCGGACGAGGTCGTCGGAGTCCTCGATGGGTTCGGCGGTCTCGATCCGGCCCACTCGCATGTCGAGGTCCCTGAAGTCCTCGACGCTGATCCGGTCGTCCGTTACTGGTTCGAATTGCATCTCGACGTCCCCGTCGTCGCCCTCGGCCTCGGCGGTTTCGGTCCCGGCTTCGGTTGCCGCCTCGATCTTCTCCGCGAGGGCCGCCTCTAGTTCGTCGATCCGCTCGTCCTCGACGGACTCGAAGGGCTCGGTCGGTTCGTCGAACGTCGACGGCGGCGCCTCCAGGGCGTGCTCGAGTTCGGCAGCCGCGATCGGTTCCTCCTCGCCGAGTTGATCCCAGAGGAGTTCCGCCTTCTCCGGCGCGACCGGCTGGAACAGCACCGCGATGGCCTTCACGAGCTGGACGCAGTCGCGGATGACCTGCGCGGCCCGTTCAGGATCCTCGTCGGTGAGCTTCCAGGGCTCGTGGCGCTGGATGTACTCGTTGCCGAAGCGCGCCAGGTCGACGCCGACCTCGGCGATTTGCCGGAGCGAGTAGTCGTTGACTGCCAGCTGGAAGTCGTCGATGGCCTCCTCTATCCGGAGCTGGATCTCCTCGGACGCCTGGAGGTCGGGGGTCCCCTCGTAGTTGCGGTACGCGAACAGGAGGCTCCGGTAGGCGAAGTTGCCGAGGGTGCCGACGAGGTCGCCGTTGACCCGCTCGCCGAACCGTTCCCAGGTGAAGTCGATGTCCTGCTGGATGCCGCCGCTGACGCTCAGGTAGTAGCGCAGGAGGTCCGGATGCAGCCCTTCGTCGAGGTACTCCTGGGCCCACACGGCCCGGTTGCGGCTGGTGGAGAACCCCTTCCCCTCCAGGGTCATGAATCCGTGGGCGACGATCGCTCGCGGCTCGTTGTAGCCGGCCCCGTGCAACATGGAGGGCCAGAAGACCGTGTGGTGCTGGATGATGTCCCGGCCGATGACGTGGACGATCTCGCCGTCGTCCTTCCAGACCTCCTCCCAGTCGTACTCGTCCGCCCCGACGCGCTCGGTGTACTGTTTGGTCGAGGCGGCGTACTCGATCGGCGCGTCGACCCACACGTACAACACGAGGTCCTCCGCGGTTTCGTCGTCGCCCGGATAGTCGATCCCCCAGTCCATGTCGCGGGTGATACACCAGTCCCGGAGTTCGCCCTCGATCCACTCGCGGGGCTGGTGTTTCGCGTTCGCGGTCCCTTCGAGGCGGTCGATGAACGACTGGAGGTAGTCCCGGAAGTCCGAGAGGCGGAAGAACTTGTGCGTCCGGGTGCGGTACTCCGCCGGCTTCCCGGTCACGACGCTCACCGGGGCCTCGATCTCGCCAGGTTCGAGGTGGCGGCCGCACCCCTCGTCGCACTCGTCGCCGCGGGCGTGTTCGCCGCAGTACGGGCAGGTCCCCTCGACGTAGCGATCCGGCAGGGGCTGATCGATTTCGGGATCCCAGGCCACCTTCATCTCGTCCTCGTAGACGTGCCCGCCCTCGTCGAGCGCTCGCACGATGTCCTGGGTCAGTTCGGTGTTCACCTCGTCGTCGGTGTGGCCGTAGTTGTCGAACTCGACGTTGAACTTCGGGAAGGTTTCCTGGTACTGTTCGTGATACTGGAGCGCGAACTCGCGCGGCGAGACGCCCTCCTTCTCGGCGTTGACCGCGACGGGCGTACCGTGCATGTCCGACCCGCACGCGTAGGCCGTCTGCTGGCCGAGGCGACGCAGCGCCCGGGTGTAGACGTCCGCGCCGATGTACCCCCGCAGGTGTCCGATGTGTAGGTCGCCATTCGCATACGGCAGGCCGCAGGTCACGACCGCCGGCTCGTCGGTCGGGAAGTCCTCGTGGGTCATCGTTGCTATGCTCTCCAGTCGGGGTCGGTGTAAAACCCCTCGATCCTTCGTGTCATGTGTGATATCGTTTTGGCCGTCGAATCGGTCGTATTGGATCGTCGACGATCGATCGGCGAACGAAACCGTCGTCATGGCCGGTTTCACGGCCCGCCTCGCCGGCACGACCCGGCCGTTCGGGACGCTCCGCCGGTTCCGGTCGCACGGCTACGGGCGCATAGAACCAGATTCCGGGGCGCGACCGACGTCGACCGCGACCGTCCTGTGCACGGCCGTCGATGAGGGAAGCCGAATAGAAAAACCTAGTCCTTGATCGAAACGCCGCCGAACGCGACCGCACCGGTGACGATCAGGTCGGGATCGCCACGCGAGGGGCCGCCTCGTCGCGGCCGCTCGTCCTCGGAGGAGGCGAAGATCGGGAGCACGTCGACCTGGACGGTCCAGTCCTCGGGAAGCTTGATGTCGGTTCCCCCGAAGAGCGTGAGGACGTTGATCGTGGCCGGACCGTCCTCGAGGTCCGCGTCCCGGAGGTCGACGTCCGCCCCGCCGAACACCGCGGTGACCTCGCCTTTGCGGAACGCCGGCGAGGTGACCCGGCGCTCGACGCCCCCGAACGCCGTGAAGATGTCGAACGTGTCGCCCGCCGTCACGGGGACGCGGTGGACGGTGCGCCCGAGGATGATGGCGATGCCGATCGCGACGAGGACGAGGGGCCACCAGGTCTCGATCGTGGCGTCGGTCACGACGTCGAGGACCGCCAGTTGCCACGCGCCTGCCACGATCAGGACGACGAGCGGCCAGGTGAGGTTCCGGAGGCCGCTCTGGGCCATCGACCAGAGCGCGATGATGACGAAGACGGTCGGGAAGAACCGCCAGAGTTCGCCAGTGTCGTAGGTGTTCGTGGTGCCCAGCAACAGTAGCAGGCCGACGAGCAGGATCAGACCCCCAGTGACGGTACGGCCGGAAATGCGAGTAACGTTCATGAAGAACATACGACGTGATAGGTCATAACTCTGTGCAGACTAACGTTAACACGGTTCGCCCCGATCCGGTCGGACCCCGGCCGTCACGGCGCGAACGCGATCGAGAACCCGCCGAAAATGCCGATCGTCACGAGCAACCGACCGAGGCTTCCGGCGAAGGTCGCGGCCGCGAACTTGACGTAATCGCGTTCGAGGACGGCGAACGCGTAGATGGAAAGCGTGTCCGGGAAGAAGGGCACCGAGAGGGCCAGCGCGAGGCCGACGTAGCCGTACCTCCGGGCGAGTTCGACGGTTTGGCGCTCGGACCACTCGATCACGTCGAACCGGGAGCGGCGGAGAAACCGGACGAGCGGCCCGCTTTGCTTGGCTTCCTGTCCGATGTGGAACGCGAAGACGCTGCCGAGCGCCTTGCCCAGCGCGCTCGTGAGCATGACGAGCACGTACTCGATGCCCTGTGGCAACCCGAGCGCGAACGTCCCGGTCTGAACCGGCACCAGGACCACCTCGCTCGGCAACGGCAGGATGAACGCGATCAGGAACGAGTAGATCCCGATAAGGACGAGTCCACCCGGACCGGTCGCCTGTCGCACGGCCGATTCGAGCCACGGAAAGTCGAATATTCCGAGGGGGATCATTGGGACGGGGACGGGCACGGTTGTACCTTGTGAGAGGGGGGTCTAAGAATTGGCGTTTGTCGTCTGCCGGTGCTCGTCGACGTCGTCGACGAACGCTTCGAGCATCTCGCGGGTCACGTGGGGCATGCAGACGATCCGGAGTTCGCCGGCCCCCGTGCTCGCGATTCGCCACCCCTCGTCGCGGAGCGCCTCGAACCGGGCCGTCGGGACGTCCGCGGCGACCAGCGGGAGCACGGGATCGACCACCTCGAATCCGCGTTCCGCCAGGGCGTCCGCGAGCCACTCGGCGTTGGCCTGCGAGCGCTCGTAGTTCTCCCGGTAGCCCTCGGGCCACAGCTCCTCGATGACGGCCACCGTTGACGCGACGCCGGCTCCACTTCGGGTTCCAGTCAGGGTCGCCTGTGCGGTCGACTCGAGGTAGGGGGTGTCGACTGCCAGGGCGTCCAGCAGCGTCTCGTCCCGAACAAGCAGCCCGCCGGCCGGAATGGCCGCCTGACCGACTTTGTGCGGGTCGATCGTCAGGGTGTCGACGTCGGTGTGGGCGAAGTTCCACTCGAAGTCGGCAAACGGGAGCAGGAACCCGCCCCAGGCGGCGTCGACGTGCAGTAGGGCGTCGTGTTCATGTGCGATGTCGGCGATGTCGGGGATCGGGTCCACCCGTCCGTACTCCGTCGTCCCGGCGACGCCGACGACCATGACGGTGTCGTCGTCGGTGAACCGGCGCGTGGCCGCCAGGTCCGCCCGCCGGTCGTCGTCGACCGGCACCCGGCGGAGTTCGATGCCGAGGATGTCCGCGGCTTTCTGGAAACTGAAGTGGGCGCTGTCCGGAACCACGACGTTCGGCGTCCCCTCCACCGATCGGTTGCGCGCGATCCGGACCGCCTGGACGTTGGCCTCGGTCCCGCCGCTGGTGACGTAGCCGGCCGGATCGTCCAGGCCGACGACGTCCCCCAACGCCCCGATCGCCCGCTCTTCGAGTGCGGCGGCGGTTCGATACGTCCCCGGGTCGCCGGGATTGGTAGCGAGAAACCGTTCGGCGGCCTCCCTGGCGACCGGGTGGGGTTCGGTGCACATCGACGACAGGACCCGCCGGAAGTCCTGGGGCTCCTCGCGCATACGTGGGGCTTCGGCGGACGAAGTTTATCGGTTGCGGAACGTGGGACAGCGTTTGCACGTTCGGGGCGGTCGATAGGCAGATTTCCCCTGAAAGCACTTATCGGACGGCGAAGAAGCGGCGGGTATGCGGCGTCGAACGCTGCTCGCCGCCTGTGGCACCGGACTGGCCGGTCTGACCGGCTGTTCGTCGATTCCCACCACGACCGGGAACACGCCAGACGGCCACGGTCCCTCGGCATCGCCGTCGCCGACCGCGAGGTCGGGGAGCGGCCCCGGGTCAGACGGCGCCACGTCGATTTCGCTGTTGAAACTCCAGCCAGCACTCGTGACCCTGGCCTCGGCGGACCAATTGGGGGTATCCAGCGACGACCGCCAGTACCTCTTCCTGGAGGTGTCCGTTACGGACGGCGAGGCACCGCCGAAGGAGGACCTGAAATATCGGTTCGACGGCGCGACGTACCGCCCGGAACACCGGACGAATCGCACCTATTACTGGCGCCTGAACGAGGAGTGGGAGTACACTGCCGAGAGCGGAGAAGGCTGGCTGCTGTACAGATTGCCCGCCAGCGGGGACGCCAGCGGGACCGGGCTGACCTGGCCCGGCGGCGAGTGGCAGGCCCCCGAATCGGTTCGGGAACGCTTGGCATCGCCCGCCCCGGAGCTGTCGATGACGGCCGAGATTCCGGGGACCGTCAGGCACTACACGAAACCAACGATCACGTTGACAGCCACCAACGAGGGGGATGTCGACACCCGGTTCGTCGCCGCAGTGAACCGGACAGGGTGGGACATCGTTCGCGCTCCGGTCGGTGCAACCTCGCCGATCGTCCGGGCGGGCGAGACCAGGACCGTCGGGATCCAGGATCCAACGTCAATCGACTATCCGGGGGAGGAGAACGTCGACGACGGCGATCCCGATCTCACGTACGTCGTTCGCTGGACCGGCGAGAGAATCAGCAAGGACGTCCGCATCGTCTCCCAGTCCTGAGCGGTCAGCCGGGGCCGACGAGCGATCCGACGGTTCCAGCTACCGGATCGAGTCGAGGACGAGTTTCTGCTCGACGCGCTTGACCTCGTGCTGGACGTCCCGCACGGCGTCGACGTTGGCGGAGATCGAGGAGATGCCCTCGTTGACGAGGAACCGGACCATCTCCGGTTTCGAGCCGGCCTGCCCACAGATGCTCGTGGCGACGTCGTGCTCGCGGCAGGTCTCGATCGTCTCGGCGATGAGCCGGAGCACGGCCGGGTGGAGTTCGTCGAAGAGGTCGGCCACGTTCTCGTTGTTGCGATCGACCGCCAGCGTGTACTGCGTCAGGTCGTTCGTGCCGAAGGAAGCGAAGTCGATGCCTTCCTTCGCCATCTCCTCGACCATGAGCGCGGAGGCGGGTGTCTCGATCATGACGCCCCAGGAGCGTTTTTCGGGGTCGATGCCGACCTCCTCCATGAGCCGTCTGGCCCGGATGACGTCCTCCGCGTCGTTGACCAGCGGGAACATGATCTCGACGTTGTCGTAGCCCATCTCGTAGAGTCGGCGGAACGCCTCGAGTTCCCGCTTGAACTCCGCCGGCGTGTCGAGGCTCCGACGGATGCCGCGGTACCCGAGCATCGGGTTGTGTTCGTCTGGTTCGTCGTCGCCGCCCTCGAGCTGGCGGAACTCGTCGGTCGGCGCGTCGAGGGTCCGGACTCGGACCGGCCGGGGGTAGAATTCCTCGGCGACGCCCCGGACGCCGTCGACGAGTTCCTCGACGTAGGGGCCCTCGCCGTGCTCGGCGATGAACTTGCTCGGCGTCTGGCCCAGCGAGAGGACCATGTGCTCGACGCGCAGGAGGCCGACGCCGTCCGCGCCGGTCGCGGCGGCCCGTTCCGCCGCCTCCGGGATCGAGACGTTGACCTTGACCTCGGTCGCCGTCATCGGCTTGACGGGCGCCTGTGGCCGGACCTCCTCGACGGGTTCGCGCTCCTCGGCGGTGGTTTGACGCCCCTCGACGACCGTACCCATGTCCCCGTCGAGCGTGATTTCCTGTCCGTCGGACAGGACGGTCGTCGCGTCGCCAGTGCCCACGACGGCCGGGACCCCGAGTTCGCGCGAGACGATCGCGGCGTGGGAGGTCATCCCTCCCTCGTCGGTCACGATGCCGCCAGCCCGCTTCATCGCGGGGACCATGTCCGGCGTCGTCATGCCCGTGACGATAACGTCGCCCTCGCCGACCTTGTCGAGTTGATCGAGCTGCTCGACGATCCGGACGACGCCGGTCGCCTTGCCGGGGCTGGCACCGAGGCCCTGGACGAGCCCCTCGCCGTTGCCGTTTCCGCCGGCCGCCTCCGTGGCACCGTTCCCGTCACCGACCGTCGCGGCTCCGTCCGATTCGTCGCCGCCCTCGACCTCGACGTCCGGACCACTGCTCTCGGAGATGGTCGTGATCGGACGGGACTGGAGCATGTACACCTCGCCCTCGAAGATCGCCCACTCGACGTCCTGCGGGGTGTCGTAGTGGTCCTCGACCCGTTCGCCGAGTTCGACCAGGCGGTCGAGTTCGTCGTCCGTCAGGACGCGAGCCTCGCGGCGGTCCTCCGGGACCTCACGCTTGGCGGTGTCGCCCGTCTCGGGGTCCTTTTCGTGCATCACTTTCTTTTCGGCGACCGTTACCTCCTCGACCGAGCCGGACTGACGATCAACGACGTAGTTGTCGGGGGAGACGGCACCCGAGACCACCGCCTCGCCGAGGCCCCACGCGGCCTCGATGATGACCTTCGGCGCGCCCGTCGAGGGGTGGCTCGTGAACATTACGCCGCTCTTCTCCGCGTCCACCATCTCCTGGACCACGACGGCGATGTTGACCGCGGAGTGATCGAAGCCCTGTTGCTGGCGGTAGTAGATCGCCCGCTGGGTGAACAGCGAGGCCCAGCACTCGCGGACGCGCTCGAGCAGGCGCTCCCCGGTGACGTTGAGGAACGTCTCCTGTTGCCCGGCGAAACTCGCGTCCGGCAGGTCCTCCGCCGTCGCGGAGGAGCGAACGGCCACGAACGCCTCCCCGTCGTCGAGGTTTCCGTAGGCCTCGAGGATCTCCTCGCGGAGCGGTTCGGGGAACTCGGTGTTCAGGATGAGGTCCTGTGCGCGCTGTGCCGCCTCGGCGAGGGCGCTCGAGTCCTCCACGTCGACGTCGACCGCCTCGAACAGTTCCTCGTCGATTTCCGCCTCCTCGATGAACCGTCGGTACGTGCCTGCGGTGACCACGAACGCGGGCGGGACGGGGAGCCCGGCCCCGGCGAGTTCGCCGAGGGAAGCCCCTTTCCCGCCGACCTCGTCGAGGTCGTCGGCCCCGATGTCGTCGAGCCAGAGTACTGCCATCGGGTGGGTGTCCTACCGAGCGTCTAAAGAAGGTTCCGGGTCGCGCCCCGGCGTCAGTGAGACATGGCGTCGACTCGCGGGATCGCCGGACAGCGGTCCGATCGCCGTCAGGCCTCGACGATGTCGTCCTCCTCGATTTCCGGGACGGTGAGGGTGCCGTCGACGGCGACGGCGCCGCGTCCTCCGACTCGAACCCGGTCACCGACGGTCGCCCTGACTCGCCCCGGGCGGTCCACGAAGTGGCCCTGTTCCAGGACCAGTTCGTCCGGGAAGTCGGCGTCGAAGGCGCCGACGTGATCGAGGTAGGCGGCCACGGCACCGCTGGCCGTTCCCGTGACCGGATCCTCGGGCACGCCGGCGAGCGGGACGAACGCGCGACCGTGGAGCGTCGAGTCGGCTTCGAGCGCGTCGAACGTGTAGAGGTAACAACCGGTCGCGTCGACGTCCTCGCAGAGCGCCTCGACGGCGTCCATGTCCGGGTCCGCCCCCCCGACGTTCTCGAGGTACGCCGCCGGGACCAGGAGGAACGGGACGCCGGTCGAGGCGACCGCCATCGACAGTTCGTCCTCGAGTTCCGTCAGGCCGGCCGGATCGACGCCCAGCGCCTCGGCCACGCGATCGTAGTCGAGATCGACCCGACGGACCTCCGGGTCGTCCTGGGTCATCCACACCGTGCCGTCGGCCTCGATGTCGATCTCGAGGACGCCCACGTTCGTTTCCAGGCTGTGAGTCCCCGGCCCCACGACGCCGTCCTCGAAGAGGTGGACGTGCGAGGCGATCGTGGCGTGGCCACAGAGGTCGATCTCTTGGGTCGGCGTGAAGTACCGCACCCGTCGGTCGGCCCGGTCGCTGGGCAGGAGGAAGGCGGTCTCGCTGACCGCGAGTTCGCGCGCGACGGCCTGCATTGCCTCGTCGCTCAACCCCTCGGCGTCGGGGACGACGCCGGCCGCGTTGCCCGCCAGCGGTTCGTCGGTGAACGCGTCGACGACGCGCACCCGACGCTGCGTGGTTCCCGTCATTGTCTGTCGTTCGCCACATCCGGGGCGAACGGGAAGACGTTTTTCGTCCAACGGACGACTGCCGAACGTCACCCACTCGTCAGGCGGTCGACGAACGAGATCCACCGGTCCGCGTCCTCGATTTCCGCCCGTCTGGCCTCCTTCGCGAAGTCGCCCTGGCGGTGGAGGTTCCGGAGCGCGTTGAGCGCGCGGTCGAGGCCGATGATCTTCCGTGCCAGTTCCTCGCCCTCTTCGAGAGTGAGCGACTCGTCGGTTTCGAGCCGTCGATCGCACGCGTCGCGCTCCTCCTGGATCTGCTGGCGGACCGATTCGATCCGCTCGCGCTCGCCGGGCGGAAGACGGTCGAGGGACTCGGTCTCAAAGACGAACTCCTTGAGGTTCATCTCGGTTCCCTGCACCGTGACGCACTCGGGGAGCTGGTGGCCGACCGTGGCGCTCTTGGAGTTGATCTTCTCCAGGAGTTCCTCCCGATCCGCTTCGTCCATGTCCGTGCTGAACTACGTCGGCCCCCCGGATACCGATACTGGTTCGAGGCGTTCAGGACCGGGCGTCGATCCACTCCGCGAGGTCCTCGACGACCCGCTTTGCGACGTTCCCGGGCTGCGTGTACTCGTCCGGGTCCGGCGGACCCGAACCTGGCATGAACAGGTGGTTCAGGTCCTCGTACAGGGTGAACGAGACGGTTCCCTCGTCGCCGAGCGCGGCCTTCCAGCGCTCGAAGTTCCCCTCCGGGGTTACCTGGTAATCGCGGCCCCCCTGGAGGAAATACAGCGGAATCGGAAGCGACTCGGCAGTTTCGACCTGATCGTACTCGGCCAGGCTGTTCCAGAACGCGCCCGAAGCACCGAGCACCGTCTCGTCCCCCGGAACGGGTCCGGATTCGATCCGGTCGGCGGCCGCCCGCCGCTCGTCCAGGACTTGTTGCTCCGCTTCGGTCACCGTCCCGTCGAGTTCCACCAGGTACTCCGTCTGGGCGACGATCATCTCGTGGAGCGGGCGGGCGTTCGCCGCCAGCATGACGGTCCCCGCGAGGTCGCCTGCCCGGGCCGCGATGCGGGGCGCGGCCATGGCGCCCAGGCTGTGCCCGACGACGACCCTGGGGCCGATCCCCCCGTGACCCTCAAGACGGTCGAGCGCCGCGAGCGCGTCGTTCACCACGAGTTCGTCGAGCGTGGCCGGGCCGGAAACGTCGCAGGCGTAGGACCGTTTGTCGTACCGGAGGACGGCGACGCCACGGCTTGCGATCCCCCACGCGAGGTCCCTGTACGGTTTGTTGGGGCCGATGGTCCCGTCACGGTCGTTCGGCCCGGAGCCGTGGACCAGGACGACGC
>JBLGCL010000049.1:0-17267 GCA_047617305.1 Natronomonas sp. | reverse complement strand
CGCCGTGACGATGTCACCCAACGTGTGCGACCACTCGTACGTGACCGTGTTGTCGATCTCCGCCTCGTAATCGGCGTAGGTCCCCTCCTCGTCGTATGTCTGTGGCTCGTCCGAGAAGTACGGCCAATCCGACCGCGGAACGCCGTCCTCGTCCACCCGCAGGTCCATCAGGACGTGGCTGACCGGGTGGAGTTCCACGACGAAAAACCGCCCGCCCGGCTGCAGGAAGTGCGCCACGACCTCGGCCCACCCCTCGACGTCCGGCAGCCAGTTGATCACCCCGTAGGAGGTGAACACCACGTCGAATCGCTCGTCGAGGACGTCGGGCAGGTCGTACAGGTCGGACTCGACGAACTCCGCACGACCGTCCAGGCCCGTCTCCGCTGCCAGCTCGCGGGCCGTCTCGATGGCGGTCGACGAGAAATCCACGCCCACCGCCCGGGCCGCCCCCTCGCGCACCCACGAGAGCGTGTCCATGCCGAAGTGACACTGGAGGTGCAACAGCGATCGACCGGCAACCGGTTTCCCCCCGTCCAGTTCGACCGGATCGAGCGAGGACTCGCCGTCGAGGAACGCCTCCACGTCGTAAAACTCGGTTTTCGGGTGGTGGGCGGCGAGTTCGTCCCAGTGCGCCCGGTTGGCATCGATGGGGTCGTCGTCGGTCACGCGGTGGCGTTCGTCGAACCCCGGCAAACCTCTTCCGGTCGCCCCGGCCGACCGGCCCACCGTCTCGAACCGGCCCCACGGGTCCCCCCGAGAACGCCACTCGACGTCGCCGCTTCACCGTCGACGTAGCTGGAAGCCTCCTCCAGGACCGGTCCCTCGCCGTTGGAAACGGTCGAGAGGTCGCCTCGGGCGTCCTCGACGACCGAGCGACGGACCCGCTATTCACGACCGAAGCCCGACGGGTCCCAGGGGAGGCGCTTGCGGCAGCGACCGACCGGGACTCACTGACCGGAACTGGAGCCCCCGTTGCCGACGTCACGGCCGACGGCGTTGCGATCCACCGGTACGAATCGACCGACGAACGCCGGTGAGGTGAGCAATCCGGTCCGATTCGGCCCACTCGCACTCCTGGCATTTCCAGCCGGTGACGTAGGTGGTCACGCTGTGCATGTACCCCACCTCAGGATAGAACACGGGCGATGGAGGTACAAGGATAAATTCATATCGTACCTCATTCCAAAAGGTCACCTGCACGATCGAGAGGGCAGGATCGAGAGTATCCTAATACCGAAACGTATCCCCTCGCCGGTCATCCGGCTTGGCTTTCGCTGCACAGTCGGCACAGAAGGCCATCTCAGCGTCGTAGTGCATCCGGCAGGCCATCGTCCCACAGCGGTCGCATTGGTGGTCTGCCGTGCGGTTCTCGCAGATCTGGCACAGGCCTTGGACACTCATATCCGGACCGTATGGACGTGAGCGGTTCAACCTGTTCCCTGCCTTCTTCTCGATAGTTGTCACTCTACGAACTGCTCCCCTCGTTCGATCATCTCTTCTTTCAGACCGATGAACACTCGCCCGTCTTTCCCTCCGACGGAGGTGTTCTCGTCAGGCCGGATAATTTCGTTCAGGTCGGGATGCTCTACATCGATGTGGGTCACGTTCGCTCCGGAGGCCTTGTCCTTCCGGTGAACATAGACCTTCGCCCCCTCGAGCTCGGTTTCCGATTCGTGTGGTCCAGCCATGCATACGCCTGGGTCTTCCCTACGCTTCACTCCCCCAGTCCGCAGTGAGAACCCTCAGGAACGCGAAGCGAGATGTAGCTGCGACGAAGGCACAGCTAGGTAAAAAGAGTGTGAAGACGACGATGGGGTCCTCCCTTGACCTTGGTACCATTCCCGTCGTGGATTGACGTGGGCTCCTATTGCCGATTCAATCGCCGCTCGCGAACGTTCGCGTGTCGTGGGGAGACGCGCCACGCGGGCCACAGTTGACCGGCCAGTCGGGGGGAATGAGTAGGAGCCCCTCGATATCGGCGGCTTGGAGGTCCGAGGTGTTCCTGTCGCGATCGAAGTTTTCTGCAATCATCAGTATCCTTCGGGAACAGGACGAAGAGCAGTTGAAACGCCGAATCGGCTGACCGTCTCACGGACACAATGAAGCGGGGTGGCTATTGACGCGGACATGTTTTTGCCCGCCTATGCCAAAGATCGCCGGGCAGCGCTCGTTGTCCGCCTACTTCACCCCCGGTCCGTTTCCGCCCACTCGCACTCCTGGCACTTCCAGCCGGTCACGTAGGCGGTCACGCTCGGCATGTATCCCACTTCGAGGACCTCCCCGCCGCACTCGGGACACTCGCGGTCGGCGTCCTCGATCGCCTCGGCGTCCATCACGTCCTCGCCCTCGATCAATTCGGCCAGTCGCCGGGGCGTCACCATGCGCCCCTGGACGACGCGGTTCTCGGTCATGTTCGACGGAGAGGAGCGCGAACAGGTAAGCGTTCCGTCCGTCGGTCGCCGCGTGCTTCAGAGCCAGGGCGGCCGGTCGACCGCGTCCTCGTCCTCCGCGTCGGCGGATTCCGCCCCGGCCTCCTGGCCGCCGTCGGTCACGACGGGGTCCGCCTCGGTCGCGGCCTCCTCGGTCCGGGCGTCCGGATCGAGGGCGAACAGGCCGGTGACCGCGATGACGGCCAGCGGCGCCCCGCCGACGGGGAGTCCCAGGATCGACAGCGCCAACAGTCCGAGCGCCACCGCGCTCCCGAACCGGAACCGGTCGATGTCCACGTTGTCCCTGAGGCTGGGGCCGGCGAGGGCGACGGCCAGCGCGAACGACGTTCCCACGAGCGCGGCCGCGGCGGCGCGCGCTATCAGTCCGAGGTCCGGACGGACGGTCAGTGTCGCGCCGGCGGGATCGAGGCTGGCCACCAGTCCCAGGACGACGATGACGGCCGGCCGCGGGAGGAACTCGCCGACGCGGGCGCTCGCCGTCTTGGCGGCGACCGCGGCGATGACGATCGCAGCGAACCGTTCGAACGTGACCAGGTCGAGGACGGACGCGATCGTCGGGGCCAGCGCCGTCTCGAGGCTCGCCAGCGTCACCAGCACGACGCCGACCCCGAGGACGGCCTTGGCCTGCTCCCGGGGGGTGCCGTCCATCTCGGCTAGAATGACCGCCATGGTGGCGCTGCCGCCGAACACGAGGAGGCCAACCTCGAGGATCCCCGTCGCGGACGAGAGCGCCCCCGCGAGCACGAGCGCGGGGAAGATGCCGTCGACGAGGGGGAGCACCATGACGGTGGCCAGCAACCGCGTGGCGCCGCCCACCTGCCGCTCCAACGGGAGGGCGATCGGATGTCGGGAGTGGCTCATTCCTAGCTACTGTGACCGGCCGTAACCCGTTGGCCCTGGGTAGTGAGCTCTCGGCTCCCCGCGGGACGTGGACGTGAACGTGGTCGATCCGAGTTTTGTCCCGAACGGATTGGACAGCCAATCTCGAAGGAACTCCGCCGTCGATCGCATGGTGGTCATCGCACAGAAGAGGGGGGACGCGATGCTGGACGGGAGCGTCCGATCGGCGATGCGCGACGCGACGGGACTATCGGAGTCCATACCCCTATACTATCGTGAGAAGCGAATAAAGCTTGTGTGACAAAGGGGGCCAACCCCGTTGGGTTTCGAATTTTTCTCCCGCCATCATCATCGGATAGTTACTCTTCAACCGGATCTTCCGAAGACTTATCGAGTCAGAACCGCCGTCGTCCTTCCGCCGCGGGATTCCCCGCGTCCCGGGCCGTCCCTGCCAGCAATCCACAGGCGGCCCCCCGTCTCGCAACGTTTTTGAAACCCGCTCTCCGACAGTTTACATGGCGAACGACGTTTCCGAGTCGAACCCGTTTTCCGAGAAGCTCCAGGTCCCGGAGGCGTTGACTTTCGACGACGTGCTGCTCCGCCCGAAGGAGAGCCACGTCGAACCGGACGACGCCGACCTGTCGACGACGGTATCGAAGCACGTCGAGTTGAACGTTCCCGTCCTCTCGGCGGCCATGGACACCGTCACCGAGGCCGAACTGGCAATCGCCATGGCCCGACACGGCGGCCTCGGCGTGATCCACCGCAACATGGACGAGGACCGGATGGTCGAGGAGATCAAGCAGGTCAAGCGCACGGACGAACTCATCATCCGGCGCGAGGACGTCGTCACGGCCGATCCGGAACAGACCGTCAGGGCGGTCGACGAGATGATGGAGAGCGAGGGGGTCAGCGGTGCCCCCGTCGTCGACGACGACGATCGCGTCCTGGGGATCATCTCGGGCACCGACATCCGTCCCTACCTCGAGGTCGGCGAGCACGACGCCGTCCGCCAGGCGATGACGGACGAGGTCATCACGGCCCCGGAGGCGGTCACGGCCCGCGAGGCCCTCGAGTTGATGTACGAGCACAAGATCGAGCGCGTGCCGGTCGTCGACGAGTCGAACCGCCTCATCGGCCTGGTGACGATGCAGGGTATCCTCCAGCGCCGGGAGTACGACCAGGCGGTCCGCGACGAGCAGGGTCGCCTCCGCTGTGGCGTCGCCGTTAGCCCGTTCAATCCCGACCGCGCCAGGACCGCCGACGAGGCCGGCGTCGACGTGATCTTCATCGACACCGCCCACGCCCACAACCGGAACGTCATCGAGGGCGCTCGCGAGATCAAGGAGTCGGTCGAGGCCGACGTCGTCGTCGGCAACATCGGCACCCGCGAGGCCGCCGAGGACCTCGTGGACTTCGCCGACGGCCTCAAGGTCGGTATCGGTCCGGGGAGCATCTGTACCACGCGGGTGGTCTCGGGCGCCGGCATGCCCCAGATCTCGGCCGTCGCCGAGGTCGCCGACGTTGCCAGCCAGCACGACGTCCCCGTCATCGCGGACGGCGGCATCCGGTACTCCGGCGACGCGATCAAGGCGATCGCCGCCGGCGCCGACGCGATCATGCTCGGGTCGTACTTCGCCGGGACGGAGGAGGCCCCCGGCCGCGTCATCACGATGCAGGGCAAGCGCTACAAGCAGTACCGCGGCATGGGCTCGGTCGGCGCGATGAAGTCCGGCGACAGCGACCGGTACCTGAAGGAGGAGCCCGACGAGGACGAGGAGTACGTCCCCGAGGGCGTCGAGGCTGCCACCCCGTACAAGGGCCCGCTGAAGGACGAACTCCACCAGCTCGTCGGCGGCATGCAGAGCGGCATGGGCTACGTCGGCGGCGGCACCATCCCCGAGTTCAAGGAGCGCGCCGAGTTCGTCCGCGTCTCCCAGGCCGGTCAGCAGGAGAACCACCCCCACGACGTCGTCATCACCGACGAGGCGCCGAACTACAAGCCGCAGGAGTGAGGGATCGGGCCTCGGTGAGTGTGGGCGTCTTTGTTCAGTGGTCGAAATATTGCTGTGACGACGAGAGCCATGACCCTCGGCGGACGATCCTTCCGAGTCAGTTCCCCTTCCGGACGAAGCTGTGGACCCGAACGCCCTGATACCGGTGGGACTCGACGGCCTCGTAGCCGAGCGAGCGTAAATGGGCCGCCAACTCCTCCTTTTTCGCCCGCGAGAGGACGAGCCACACGCTGTCGTGGTCGCCGACGGCAGCGCGTACCTCCGCGCGGGTCGTCGTGTCGTTGATCCCGATTATCGTCCGGTCCGAGTCTCGCGCGTAATACCAGTAGGGGGCGACCACGTGTGGCTCGCTGACGAGGACGAGGGCGTCATCGCTCGCGGTGGATTCCACAGTCTCGACCGCCCCTCGCCATTGCCGCTTCTGGTCCTCCTCGTAGTACGTGGGCAGCGGCGCCGCGAGTCCGACCACCAGCAGGACGACGATGAGCAGGCGACCGCCCGCCGGGACCAGCGGGCGGAGCGTTTGCACCCCCTTTCCCAGGAGGAGGAACAGGGGCAGCGAGGCCACGATGGTGTATCGGGTCACCAGAAACGGCGTGATCACCTGCGAGAGCACGAAGGGAACGACGATCGGGGTCAGGAACCAGAGCAGCACCATGAGCGTCTTCGGACCGGTGGGGTCGTGTTTGCCCGACCGCTTCACCCCGATCCCGACCGCGCCCCCCACCGCGAGGACCAGCGCCAGCGCCGTCAGGCCCCCGTAGACGACGTTGCAGAGTGGACTGCCGGCAATTCCGAAACCGTAGATGTCGGCGCTTCCACAGTAGAAGAAGTACCGGATGATCGTTTTCCGGACCATCGACAGGCAGGGCTCCGGAATCCAGGTGATCGACGCACAGCCACCCTCGGAAATCGTCGGGAAGCGGGTAAACAGCGTCAGCAGCCACGGGGCAGCCAGGAGCGCGACGACCGACTGGACGCTCAGCCACCCTCTGAGTGACGTCCCAGTCGCACTCGCGCGGCCGATCACCGGCCATTCGCGACCCGCCAGAAGCAACCGCGGGACGAGGTAGGCGTTCTGCGCGAGGACGATGAAGATCCCGTAGACGTGCGTGTACAGCAGCAGGACCGACGTCAGCACGTATCCGGGGACGGTCCACCGGTCGGTCGCCCCGCCGTCGGCGAGATCGACGAAGAAGTAGTAGGACGCGAGCGTGAGCAGAACGAGCAACGTGTACATCCGCGCCTCCTGGGAGTAATAGAGGTGAAAGGTGGAGACGCCGACGACCGCGGCTGCCCCGACCCCGGCCCACTCGTCGAAGAGTTTGGCTCCGACCACGTACGTCAGCCAGACCGTCGCGATCCCGAACAGGGCCGACGGGAGTCGCATGACGGCCTCCGAGGTCCCTGCGACCGCCACCCAGCCGTCCATCAGGAGGTAGTACAGGGGCGGATGGACGTCCTCGGACGGGAGTATCGTGAGGAGTTCGACCGCGGTGTACTTCTCGGTCACGAACACCCACGTGAAGGCCTCGTCGAGCCAGAAACTCTCGTCGCCGAGTCGATAGAGTCGGAGGACGGCGGCCACGAGCACGATGCCGAGGGCCACGACCGAGGGCAGTCCCGATCCCGATTCCGATCCCGACCCAGCGGAGACGCGTTTGCGGGCCCCGACCAGTCCTTTCGTCGTGGCGGCCAGGCGACGGAGCGCCGCTCCCGTTTTCCGGCGAACGGTCTCGCGACGTCCACCGAAACCACTCCGGAGCATTCGTCGTTTAGATGCGTCTCCCACGGTCGAACGTACGCGATGCACCCCAAAATGGCCACCGACACTTCCCGCCGGTTGGGGATCGATCGGACGCGGCCGCGCCGATCGAGGCTCATACCGACCCCTCCTCGTCACGGTCTCGACGCGAACCGGTTCGGGAGCGTCGAGAAATACGGGCCGGAAGGGATTTGAACCCGACTGCGAGACGGTCGTCCTCTCTTCGCTCGGCGCTGCGACTCGCGTAGTTCGAATCCCTTCGCGGACGCTTCGCTCTTCACGTCGGTTCGTCGCAGAAGCGGGCCGGAAGGGATTTGAACCCCTGACCGACGGATTAAGAGTCCGTCGCTCTGCCTAACTGAGCTACCGGCCCGACGCGTCTCGACCTAACGCAGTAGCACGGAAATACGTTTCTCTTTTTCCCGGGACCGCTCGCCGCCGTGACGACGCGACCCCCATATTGTGGGCGTACATAACGCCTCCACTCGGCGATGTCGCGGCAGTTAAGTGCCGCCCGAACGGAGGTCGGCATTACATGAGCACAGGGGTGGTGCCGTCCTCGACGTCCTCGTACGCCATCCTGGGCTGTGGGAGCGTCGGGCACGCCGTCGCCGACGACCTCGTCGAGCACGGGAAGGACGTCCTGATCATCGACAAGGACGAGAACCGGGTCGAAACCCTTCGGGACCAGGACCTCAACGCCATCACGGCGGACATCGCCGATCCCTCGATCGTCGACGAGATCGCCGATCGCGACATCGTCCTGATCCTGGCCTCCGACGTGGAGGCGAACAAGGCCGCGGTCAGGCACGTCCGCGAGGGGAACGGCGATCATTACGTCGTGGCCCGGGCGAGCGATCCGGTCTCCGCCGACGAACTGTCGGAGCTGGGCGCCGACGTGACGATCAACCCGTCGGCCGTCATCGCAGACTCCGCGCTACGGTCGATCGAATCGGGGGAACTCGAGTTCAAGGCCCGGAAGCTCCGCCTCCGGATCGAGGAGACGAAGGACCGCCTGGGGGTCATCGTCCACGAGAACCCGGACCCGGACGCGATCGCGAGCGCCGCGGCGCTGCAGGCGATCGCCGGCCACCTCGGCCTCGAGGCCGACATCCTCTATTTCGGCGACATCGGCCACCAGGAGAACCGGGCGTTCGTCAACCTCCTCGGCCTGGAGCTGAACGAGTGGGACGAAGCGGAGGATCGTGACCAGTACGACACGATCGCCGTCGTGGACCACGCGAAGGCGACCGAGCAGTCCATCACGGTCGACGTCGACGTCCTGATCGACCACGAGGAACCCGATGAGGACTTCGACGCCGACTTCGTCGACGTCAGGCCCAACATGTCCTCGACGTCGACGATCATGACGAAGTACGTTCAGGAGTTCGACATGAAGGTCAGCGAGGAGGTGGCGACAGCCCTGCTGTACGGCATCCGGGCCGAAACCCTCGACTTCAAGCGCAACACGACTCCCGGCGACCTGACGGCGGCGGCCTACCTCTATCCCTTCGCCAACCACGACACGCTCGAACAGGTCGAGTCGCCGTCGATGTCGCCCGAAACCCTGGACGTGCTGGCGGAGGCCATCCAGAACCGCGTCGTCCAGGGGAGCCATCTCGTCTCCAACGCCGGGTTCATCAGTGACCGGGAGGCGCTGAGCCAGGCAGCCCAGCAACTCCTCCACCTCGAAGGGATCACGACGTCGGCCGTGTTCGGCATCGCCGACGAGACCATCTACGTGGCGGCCCGCTCGAAGGACATCCGGGTCAACATCGGGAAGTCCCTCCAGGACGCCTACGGCGACATCGGCGAGGCCAGTGGTCACTCCACGCAGGCGGACGCGGAAATACCGCTGGGCATCTTCACCGGCATCGAAGCGAGCGGGGAGAACAGGGACACGTTGCTCCAGCTCACCGAGGAAGCGGTCACGACGAAGCTCTTCGAGGCGATGGGCGTGGAAAGCAGCGACAGCGGGAACGGTAGCTAGACGACCGCGCCGCCCTCCTCTTCGGCGTCGCCGAGTCGCTCGACGACGTCGTTGATCAGGACCACGTCGCCGACGGCCCGGACCCATCGGTAGGGAATGATGACGCCGCGCGCGTCCCCGACCCGGTCCGCGAAGAGGGTCTCGTTCAGTTCCGTCAGCGCCAACCCGGTAACGACCTCGCCGTCGACGTCGAGGCGCACGTCGTCGACCTCGCCGACGAACAGGCCGCTGTTCGAGTACACCTCCCGTCCCACGAGCGTCGTGATCTCCTGTGGGGTTCGGTCCATACAGGGTTGGTATTGGGGACGGCCCTTAACTGTTCGTCAGACGGCCACGTGAACGCCGACGTTCGACGCATCGGCCGCTCACAGCGCGTCGAGAACGTCGCCGAACGCGGAGAGCCCCTCCGCCATCGTCGGGGGGGCGCCACCGAGGCTGATACGGACGGCCCGTTCGTCGCCGAAGAACCGGCCGGGAACGACGAGCACGCCGTGTTCCCACGCGGCCTCACTGACGCGGTTTCCGTCCGCTCGTTCGTGGGAGAGGAACGCGAAACTCGCCCCCTGGAAGACGGGCCCTTCCAGGTCGTCGCGGGTTTCCGCGAAGGATTCGAGGCGTTCGGCGTTCCGTTCGAGGTGCGTTCGCGTCGCAGAGGCGAGGTCCGCCCGGTGGGCGAGGGCGCGACGGGCGAGGTGACGGCCGGGCTCGGAAACCGCCGGGAAGTGCGGGGCGATCCGCCGGACGTTCTCGACGAACGGCCGGTCGGCGATCAACCATCCGATCCGGAGGCCGCCGAGGCCGAAGAACTTCGTGAGCGAACCGGTCACGACGGCGTTCTCCAGCCCCACGGCCGAGACGCCGCCGAACGGTCCCTCCCGCACGTCGTCGCCGAGCACGAAGGGGGCGTAGACTTCGTCGACGAGGAGCCGGCCCCCGCGGTCCGCGACGCCCTCGGCGATCGCCGCGAGCGTCTCCCGGGAGACGTACCGCCCGCTCGGGTTGTGGCGGTTCGTGATCGAGACGAGCCCGGTCGACGGGGTCAGGGTCCGTTCGACGCGGGCCGGATCGAGCGGATACCCCTCGGCTGCGGGGCGGCGAAACCGATCGACGGTCGCGCCGAACCCCCGTGGCGTCGCCACGAGCGGTTCGTACCCCGGCGTTTCGACGAGTGCCGTCGGGTCGTCACCCGAGCGTTCGAGCGCGGCGGCGGCCCCGAGGGCGTTCGCGGTGCTCGCACCGGGAGCGACGAGCACCGACTCGGGATCGACGCCGTATATCTCCGCCAGCTGGTCCTCGAGTCGGCGGTCGTCCGGGGGATCGGTCCGCTCCCGAAGCCGCTGGGGGATCGGTCCGCTCCCGTCCCGGCCGCCGTGCAGGTCGCTCGATCCGAGGTCGTGCGTCGCCGCGTCGGGACGGCCCCACATCCATTCGAGATATTCGATCGATGGAAACACGATGGTGGAGTCGGACGGGACGGGAAGTAATCCTTGTGAAACGGCCTCGATCCGCCGGGAGTGCACGCGCCGGCGCCCTTCGAATGTGGACGACGATCCGCGTCGACGGCATATAAACGGCCACAACGAATAAATGGAATTCTGCAACCCGTAAGTATCGTACCGAGGAGTGAGCATAAGTACGATCAGTGCGAAATTGGAAGGTGCCGGGTGCCTCTGACAACCGGCGAGTGTGGGCGACCGTCCGGGCAGGACGGCCGCCCTGTAGAACGCCGCCAGCGACGCGTCTCTGCGTCGCCGTTCCAAGCGACCGCCGCGGGACGACCCCGTCGACGTCACCTCTGGTCCGGGGCGATCCCGGGGACTTTTCCCGACGCCCGAACTGATGGTCCGTATGGTGTGGGAAATCCACACGGAAACCAGGGTCGAGGCCGACGCGGCGGCCGTCTGGCGAGTCCTGACCGATTTTTCCGCATACGATGAGTGGAATCCCACGCTGGTTCGTGCTCGGGGTTCGGCCGAGATCGGCGAACGCCTTCGGTTGTACCACTCGCTCCCGACGAGGTTCGGGGTCCCGTTTCGGCCACGGGTGACGGTGGTCGAACCGGAACGCGAACTCCGGTGGCGGGTGACGGTCGGGAGCGTTCTCACCGCGGAACACGTGGTCTTGATCGCTCCAGTGGACGGGGACGGCGATCGGGTTCGGTTCGTCCAGCGGGAACGGGTGGAGGGACCGCTCGCGGTCCCGGCGATGGGCCTGCTGGGGGCCGCCATCCGCGAGGGACTCGAGGCGATGAACGATTCGCTGGCGACGCGGGTCGAAGAACGGACCGGCGACGGCGACTGACCGGCCGATCCCGGTCGAGGGTCCGAGCGAGAACACGCGACCCTGCGGCGGGCGATCGCCGCGGAAACGGTCACCCCTTGCGGTTTACTCGCCGATGATCGCGTCGGTGTCGGCGTGTTCGTGGAGCAGTTCCGTCATCAGTTCGACGGTCTTCTCGTCGCGGGTCCGGCCGCCGCGGACGACGTCCTCGGCGCGTTCGACCGCGGTGAGGGTGTCCGACTGGACGAGCAGCACCGGCACGCCCTTCTCCTCGGCCTTGCCGAGCACGGCGCTGGAGGGTCGGTGACCGCCGGAGAGGATCAGGGCGTGGATCCCCGGCGCCTCGAGCGCGGCGGTCTGGATGTCGGCACGGTCGCCGCCGGTGATGACCGCGGCGTCCTTGGTCCGGCGGAAGTAGCGGAGGGCTTCCTCGCTCCCCATGGCGCCGACCTGGAACCGTTCGACGTAGCTGTCCATCGACGCCTCGGTGAGCACTTCGGCGCCGAGTTCGTCGGCCAGGTCGCCCACCGTGACGCCGGCGAGTTCCTGCTTGCGCGGGAGGATGCCCAGGACGTCGATGCCCTTGCCGTCGAGGTACGGCGCGGCGTCCTCCTCGAGCGAGTCGTAGGCCTGGTCGGGGACCTTGTTGAACAGGACGCCGATCAGGTCGTCGCCGAGCACGTCCGCGGCGGCGAGGACGTCGTCGACGTCGCCCGGCTGTTCGTAGCTCGTGACCAGCAGGGTCTTGGCGTCGAGCATCTCGCCGACCTTGGCGTCGGTCAGGTCGACGATGCCGCCGGTCGAAACGCTGTCGGCGCCCTCGACCATCATGAGGTCGCGTTCCGCCGAGAGCTTCTCGAAGGAGTCGACGATGCGTTCGCGGAGGGCCTCGGGGTCCTCGCGGCCGCGCAGCGCCTGATCGATGAACGTCGGCGAGTAGACGACCGGCTCGAGTTCGTGCATCTCGGCGTCGAGGCCGAGCAGCTCCCGCGCCAGCATCGGGTCCTCGTCGAGCGTCTTGCCGACGCTCGACTGGAGCCGCGTGCCCTTCGGCTTCATGTAGCCGACGTTCGCGTCGTTTTCTGCGGCCAGTTTCGCCAGTGCGAGCGAAATGGCCGTCTTGCCCGTACTTTCTTCCAGTGAGGTGCTGAGGATCGTTCGCGTCATAGTTGATCAGTGTCCACGGTGAGCCGCAGGTCGACGGCTTCGACGCCGTCGGCCCCCGCAACGAGCGGGTTGATGTCCAGTTCGAGGATGGCCGGGAAGTCGGTCACCAGTTGCGAGAGGCGCTGGATCGTTTCGATGATCTCGTCCTCGTCGGCGGGCGTCTGCCCTCGTGCGCCCCGCAGCAGCGGTGCCGCCTGGATCTCGTCGACCATCTCGGTCGCTTCCTTGTCGGAGACCGGGGCAACCCGGATGGAGGTGTCCTCCATGACCTCGACGAAGATACCGCCCAGTCCGAACATCACGAGCGGGCCGAACTGGGGATCGCGGTTCATCCCCACGATCGTTTCGGTCTGGTCGTCGAGATCGATCATTTCCTGCACCTGGACGCCGAGGATGTTGGCGTCTGGTTGGTAATTGCGCGCCCGCGTTATCAGGTCTTCGTAGGCGTCCCTGACGTCCGCCTGTTCGACGCCCACCTTGACGCCGCCGATGTCGGACTTGTGGAGGATGTCCGGGCTGACGATCTTCATGACGACCGGCCCGTCGATCGCCTCGGCGACCTCGTGCGCCTGGTCGGGCGAGTCGACGATGTCGCCCTGGGGCGTGGGAATGCCGTAGGCGTCCAGCAGTTCCATCGCCTCGACGCCGAGGCGGTTGTCCTCGCCCTCCTCGGCGCGCTCGAGGATCTCCCGGGCCCGTTCGCGGTCGACGTCGTACTCGGTCGGCTCCTGGATCTCCTCCCTGCGGGTGTTTGCGTACTCCGTCAGGCCCTCGATGGCCTTGACTGCCTGCGAGGGGTCGAAGTAGTTCGGAATGCCGTACTCGCTGAGCGCGTCGTTGGCCTTCTGGGCCCGTTCGCCGCCCATCAGACACCCGGCGATCGGGAGCCCGTGCTTCTCGGACATCTCCGCGACCATGTCCGAGAGGTTCTCGTAGTCGATGACGGCCGTCGGGGCCGACAGGACCAGCGCGGAGCCGACGTTCGGGTCCTGGAGGGCGATGTCGAGGGCCTTCTCGAACCGCTCGACGTCGGCGTCGCCGACGACGTCGATCGGGTTGTAGATGTTCCCGCCCTCGGGGATGTCCTCCTCCAGGGCCTCGACCGTCCCGTTCTCGAACTCGGCCATTTCCAGCACGTCCGAGTCACCGACCGCGTCGGTCGCCATCACGCCGGGACCGCCGGCGTTGGTGACGATGGCGATCTCCTCGGTGTCGGGGAGCGGCATGCCCGACAGCGCCCGCGCGTAGTCGAACATCTCCTGGACAGTGTTGGCCCGGAGGACGCCCGACTGCTTGAAGCCGGCCTCGTACGCTTCCTCGGCGCCGGCGATGGCGCCGGTATGCGAGGAGGCGGCCTGTGCGGCTGCGTCGGTCCGGCCCGACTTGAGGACGACGATCGGCGTGTCCTGGCTCGCTTCGCGGGCCGTCTCGATGAACTCGTCACCCTCGTCGATGCTCTCGAGGTAGGCGATCACGACGTCGGTCTCGGGGTCTTCCTCCCAGAACTCGATGAAGTCCGTCGAGTCCATGACGGCCTTGTTGCCGAGGGAGACGATGTCCTTGAACCCGATCCCCTCGTCCAGGGCCCAGTCGAGGACGGCGGTGATGAACGCCCCGGACTGGCTCATGAACGAGATGTTGCCCTCGAGGGGGCTGTCGGGACCGAACGTGGCGTTCATCCCGATGTCGGTGTTCATGATGCCGAGACAGTTCGGCCCGACCACGTTCAGGTCGTACTCCTCGGCGAGTTCCCTGAGGTCCCGTTCGCGCTGTGCACCCTCCGACCCGGTCTCGCCGAACCCCGCCGTGATGATGACGAGGTTCTGGACGCCGACATCGCCGGCCTGTTCGACGACGTCGTTGACGATGGTCGGCGGGACGACCACGACGGCCATGTCCACCGTGTAGGGGACCTGGCCCAGGTCTTCGTAACACTCGAGACCGAACAACTCGTCGCGCTTCGGGTTGATCGGGACGACCTCCCCGTCGTACTCGTCGAGGAGGTTCGTCATGATGGCATGTCCGACCGAACCCTCACGCTCGGTGGCGCCAACCACGGCCACGCTGTCCGGCGCGAATAGTTTTTCTAGGCTGCCCATCGATATCGGGAAGTACCCGATCCAGGGGGTTAAAGCTACTCAACTCCGGTTTTGTTTGCCGCGCGGGAACAACTATCACGCCTTCGACGTTTATTCAACCGCTATATCGACGACCGTCGCATCGGCGGTCTCGCGAACCGTTTCCGGATCGATCGGGAACACCGCGTCGGGCGTCCCGGCGGCCGCCCACACCGTGTCGAAGTCGGTCAGGGTTTCGTCGAGGTAGGTGGGGACCCGGGTGTCGTGGCAGAACGGGGGGACGCCGCCGATCGACCAGCCCAGTCTGTCCTTGATCCGGTCGGCGTCCGCCATCGAAACGTCGTCCGCCGGGACGTCCCTGAGTGCCCCAAGTTTCCCTTCGCTGACCCGGTTCGCCCCGCTCGTGACGACGACCACGAGGGTGCCGCCGACGTCGAACGCGAGGCTGCTGGCGATCTGGGCGAGTTCGCAGCCGATCGCCTCGGCCGCCTCGGCCGCCGTCTTCGTCCCGTCGTCGAACTCGTGGACCTCTACCTCGAACCCGTGTTCCTCGCGGGCAGCGTCCGCGAATTCTTCGGCCGTCGGATGCATACTCTCCATCACGGATCGACCACCAAATCGCTGTCGTCCGGATCGGTCGACTCCCTGGCAGGGCCCTCCGTAACGGTCGCGGCCTCGATCGGCCGTTCTCGATTGACAGCGTAATTCCAATATCCGTGTGGTTTTCTGGCGTATCAGCGAATTTGATTTTCTGAGAAAGAAACCACTGTTTTCGAAATACAAAATCTTTAAGTGTTCCGCGGCCCACCCTTCTAACGCAATGAGCACGCAGCAGACCGTCCTGCAGGAGTCCGGCACCGTAGAGGAGAACGAACTTCGGATCGATCAGGACAAGGCCGAGCAGATCGTCGACGCGCTGAACGCCGACCTGGCCGCGACCTACGTCCTGTACCACCAGCTCAAGAAGCACCACTGGAACGTCGTCGGGGCCGAGTTCCGGGACCTCCACCTGTTCCTCGGTGAGGCCGCCGAGGAGGCCGAGGAGTTCGCCGACGAACTGGCCGAGCGCGTGCAGGCCCTCGGCGGCGTCCCCGTCACCGGCGGGAAGAACCTCGAGGAGATCGCGCCCGTCGAACCGGAGGGCGACGACGTCTACGAAGTCCGGATGTCGCTGGAGAACGACCTGGAGATGTACGGCGACATCCTGGAATCGCTCCGCGAGCACATCGAACTCGCCGAGAACCTCGGTGATTACACGTCCGCGGAAGTGATCCGGGAGAACATCGTCGAGGTCGAGGACGCGGCCCACCACATCGAACACTACCTCGAGGACGACACGCTGGTCCTGGAAGACGCCACGCACTGATCGTCCCGGTCGGCGACTCTCGCTCCCGTTTTCGCGCTATCGCTTCGGCGTGACCGTCAGGTTCGAGGCGATCCACGCGTCCGAGTTGTCGGCGACCGTGAAAACGACGCGCCCCGGGCGCGTCTCGCAGGCGGTCACCCGCGTCGATTCCTCGACCGCGTCGTTCTCGTCCGCTGAGGGGGAGGAGACCGGCATTATTCGATCGTAAGCGCCGGTCCGGCTAAAAGTATTTTGGTGTGCCTAAAAAACTGCTGACGGAGGGGAATCGGTCGTCCGTGTGACGCCGCAGTGCCCCGACGTGTCCGGGCCGACGCGGCAGTCTGCCGGAACCGAAGCGACTTATCCGATACGTACGGTGGTACGTCACATGACCGAGCCCCTGCCGCTCGAATCGTACTACGACGTAACCCTCCTCTCGGACGTCGCGCTTTCGCCGTCCGGCGAACGCGCGGCGTTCGTCGCCACCGAGTACGACGACGAGGAGGACGAGAGCCACGCGTCGCTCTTCACCGTCCCCACGGACAGGAGCGACGAACCGTACCGACTCGCGCGAGCGTCCGACGCGAACTCGCCGAAGTGGAGTCCGGACGGGTCGAAACTCGGCTTCGTCGCGGCCCGAGAGGAGGACGTCGAACTGACCGTCGGTCGTTCGGAAGACGAAGACGAGGAGGAAGACGAAGCGGTCGACAGCGGCAACGAGGACGGCGAGGGAGACGAAGACGAGGAGACGGGAACCGGCGGCGAAGGTCCCCGGCCACAGCTGTGGGTCTTCGACATGGAACGCGGCGGCGACGCCGGGCAGGTCACCGACCGCGACGAGGGCGTCGAGGACTTCGACTGGGGGCCGGACGGCGACCGTGTCGTGATCGCCTCCAGGGATCCGACCGACGAGGAGGCCGAGTACCTCCGCGAACGCCGCGACGAGGACGGGCCGATCGAGGTCGACCGCCTCCAGCACAAGTTCGACGGCAGGGGCTGGCTCGACGACGTCACCACCTACCTGTTCGTCGTGGACGTCGACGCCCGCGAGGAGCGGCGTCTCGACGACGCGTACGCCAGGGGGGCGGGGGCCGTCATGAGCGGGCCCGAACCGCGGTGGAGTCCCGACGGCGAGCGCATCGCGTTCCGGTCCTATCGGGGCGAGGACCCGGACGACACCTATGTCCAGGACGTGTACACCGTCGCTCCCGACGGCGACGACCTGCGCCGGGTCACCGACGGCGACCTCGCCGCGGAACGCCTGAGCTGGAACGACGACGACGGATCGCAACTGGCGTTCGTCGGCCGCGTCCCCGACAACTGGTACGTCCCGAGCG
>JBLGCL010000048.1:0-17411 GCA_047617305.1 Natronomonas sp. | reverse complement strand
TTCGAACGGATGCCCAGGACGACCGTGCTGAACGAGACGATCGACGGCGTCCGTCTCGTCGTCGAGCGAACCCACGACAACGGCCCGACGCTCGTGCGGGCGACCGACGCCGACACCGGCGAACCGGTCGGCGTGACGCTGACGGTCGACGGCCGCGACGTCGGCGGGACGGGGATCAACGGGGAACGGTGGTTCCTCGGGGCGCCGGGGGCGTACAACCTGTCGGTTTCGCAGGGGAACGGGGGCTTCAACGTGACCGTTCCGGCGTCGTGAGCGCCCCACAGGCGCGGTCCGGTCCCCAGTTTCAAATACGAACCCGGATCGAGTCGTGGTGTGGCCGATCGTGGGATCTCGACGGTGGTCGGCGCCGTCGCGCTGATCGCCGTGACCGTCGCTCTGGCGTTCGTCGTCGCAGCGACGGTCACGGGAACGGCCGACACCGACCCCGGACCGCGGGCCAGGTTCGCGGTGACGGCCGACCCGGGAGCCGACCGGATCGCGGTCGAGCACCGCGGCGGGGACCGGATCGACGTCCGCGACCTCTCGGTCCGGATCTCGGTCGACGGCCGGCCGCTCGACCGACAGCCACCGGTTCCATTCTTCGCGGCGACCGGGTTCGTGAGTGGACCGACGGGACCGTTCAACCGGGCGTCCGACCCGAACTGGACGGCCGGCGAGCGCGCGTCGCTCACGATCGCAAGCACCAACGCGCCAGGTATCGACCCAGGCGACGAGGTGCGTGTCCGACTGTTCGTCGACGGCTCCCTCGTCGCCGATCTCACGATCACGGCCGACGGCAACGTGTCCGGGTCACTCCGGCGCCCGGGCGTAGGTCATGATGGCGGTCGGGGACACCCGTCGGTTCGAGAGCAACCGGTGTTCGACGTCCTCGAACCCCGCCGTCGCGAACATCCGATCGGCCTCCTCGGCGTCGTAGAACAGCATGATGGCGTCGGCGATCCGCTGGAGGGCCGTGTCCTTCGGGTTGTTCGGGCCGACGACGAGCACCTGGCCGCCGGGCTCGACCACCCGCCTGAACTCCCGGAGGGTGCGGACGGGCCGGGGCCAGTACTCGATCGATCCCGATGACCACACCACGTCGAAGCTGTTCGACTGAAACGGCAGCCGTTCGGCGTCGCCGCGATAGAACCGGACCGGACCGTCCTTGTCGAACTTCGCCCAGGCCTTTTCCAGCTGGTGGACGCTCTGGTCGAGGCCGTGCACCGCGTCGACGTGCTCGAGGAGCCCTTCCGTGGCGAAGCCAGTGCCACAGCCGACGTCCAGGACGCGGTCGTCCGGGTCGAGGTCGAGGACGCCGATCGCCTCGTCCCGCATCGCCTCGTTCCAGACGAACGGGTTGATGCGATCGTACACCTGCGATAGATACTTGTAGAACAGACGTGCGCGGCCCTTGTGCTGCAGGAATCCCATCAGAAGACTCCTTGGGACGGGGTCGCTTTAACGCCTGCGGGGGCATCGACCACGACCCCGCGATCGTCACGGTCCAGACGCCCTCACGGCCCCCGGCCGCGGAGCTTTCCATTTCCGCAACGCCCTTATAGACGGTCTGGTAAGCGTCTCGTACCCAACCATGCCGAGGCCGGAAGTTCTAGAACGCATAAAGGAGGCCGAAGCGGAGGCCAACGACATCGTGGCCGAGGCCGAGTCCGACCGGGACGAACGGATCGAGGAGGCCCGCGAGGAGGCCGAGGAGATCCGCGAAGAGGCCCGGGGAGAGGCTGAGGAACTGAAAGAAGAACGCCTCGCCGATGCCCGCGAGGAGATCGAGGAGCGACGCGAGGAGATCCTCGAGGAGGGAACGGAAGCCCGGGAACGGCTCGTCGAGGAGGCCGAGTCCCGCACGGACGAGGTCGTCGAGTACGTGCTGGAACGATTCGAGGAGGCGGTGCATGCTCAGGCCTGAGCGAATGAGCAAGGTGTCCGTGACGGGCTCGAGGGCCGTCAGGGGGGCGGTTATCGAGACGATTCACGACCTCAACCTGGTCCACCTGTCGGATTACGACGGGTCGTGGGAGGGGTTCGACAACGGTAACCCGGCCGAGGGGGCAGAGGAGGCGTCCGAAAAGCTCGTCACGGTTCGATCGCTCCAGTCGCTGCTCGACGTCGACGAGTCCGACGCCGGTCCTCGCCGGATCGTCACGGACGAAGCGCTGGAGTCGGAACTCGAACGGGTCCGCGAGGAGGCGAACGAACTCGACGATCGACGGAGCGACCTCCAGAGCGAGATCCGCGACATCGACGACCGGATCGAGACGATGGCCCCGTTCGTCGAACTCGGCATCGACCTCGACCTCCTCCGGGGGTACGATTCCCTGGACGTTGCGGTGGGAGAGGCGAAGCCGGACGCCGTCGAGGGCGCGCTCGCCGACGCCGACGGCATCGACGCGTTCGAGACGTTCGGGTCGAACGACGGGGTGGCGGCCTTCGCCCACCCGACGGACGATGCGCCCGAGGACGTCCTCGAGGACGCGCTCGTCGGAACGGAGTTCACGCGGCTCGAACGCCCGGACGCGGAGGGGGACCCTGAGGAACACGTCGCCGAGCTGAAACACCGGAAACAGAAGCTCCAGTCCAGGATGAACACGGTCGAGGAGGAGCTCCACGAGCTCAAACTCGACGCGGCCGGGTTCCTCCTGGCCGCCGAGGAGAAGCTCTCGATCCAGGTCCAGAAGACCGAGGCGCCCCTCCAGTTCGCGACGACGGAGAACGCCTTCGTCGCCGAGGGGTGGATCCCGACCGAACGGGTCGACGATCTCGAGTCCGCCCTCCGGGACGCCGTCGGCGAACGCGTGGACGTCGACGAACTCGAACGCGCGGAGTACGACGGGGACGGCATCGTGGAGAGCCACGAGACGGTCGCGGAAGCGGAGGAGGCCGGTGACGAAGCGGACGCCGAGTCCCCGGACGAGGAAGCCGAACCCCCGAAGGCTCGCGCCGACGGCGGCGTGGTGTCCATGGGCGACGACGACCCGCCGATCATCCAGGACAACCCCGACCCCGCCGAACCGTTCGAGGCCTTCGTCAGGGCCGTCGGACTGCCGAACTACTCCGAACTGGATCCGACGGTGATCCTGCTGTTGACCTTCCCCGCGTTCTTCGGGTTCATGATCGGCGATCTCGGGTACGGTCTGGTGTACCTGGGCCTCGGCGCGTACATCTACTCCCGGTTCGAATCGGGCGGCCTCAAGAGCATGGGCGGCATCGCCATCTGGGCCGGCGCGTTCACGATGCTGTTCGGCGTCCTCTACGGCGAGGTGTTCGGCACGCACCAGGTGTCGACGATATTCTGGGAGGGCGTCGTCGGCCTGAAGAGCGCACCGCTCCACAAGGGACTCATGCCGGTGAACAGCGACTACGCCCTGCTGTGGCTCGTCGTGAGCCTCCTGGCCGGTCTCGTCCACCTGACGATCGGCTACGCGTTCGGGTTCGTCGACGACCTCGTTCACGGCACACGGGAAGCGCTCTTCGAGAACGGGTCGTGGCTCCTGATGATGGTCGGCGTCTGGACGTGGATCTTCAGCTTCCACGCCCAGCAGTCGAAACCCACGTTCGTCGTCGGCGAGGAAGCCACGCTCAACGGCAACCCGATCCCGCTGGGCTTCGCGGGACTCCCGGAATCCGTTGGACTCGTCGGTCTTGGAACGTTCGGCGTCGGACTCCTCATGCTCGCCATCGCGGACTTCGTGGAAGTGGTCGAGTTCCTGCAGGTGATCGTCAACGTGCTCTCGTACGCCCGGCTCGCGGCAGTGTTGCTCGCGAAAGCGGGGATGGCGTTCGTGGTGAACCTCCTGTTCTTCGGGGTGTACGTCACGGGCGAAGGCGAGCACGCGGCCTGGCACTTCGGGATCGGCCACATGCCACAGGTCGGAGAGATGGTTCACGGACACGCGGTGACCAGCATCATGTTCCCGGGACTGATCCACTCCGGGACCGCGGGCCTCGTCGGCGGGCTCGCCGTCCTCGTGATCGGTCACCTCCTGGTGCTCGCGCTCGGCGTCACGAGCGCCGGCCTGCAGGCGGTCCGTCTCGAGTACGTCGAGTTCTTCGGGAAGTTCTACGAGGGGAACGGGAGACCGTACGACCCGTTCGGATATCGACCGGAATTCACGTCCGGGGATTGAACGGGCGGTTCGTCGATCTCCGCCGCTCGTTGCTGTTCCCGGGTGTTCCGATGCCCCCATCGCCGGCCGTCCGTCCACTGGCTGCAATCGAAACTCGATCACTTTAATTAGATATTTGATCACCGGGAATCGGAGCCAGTCGGCGTATCGTCTCCAGGATTTTGAGGAAATTTGAAACCTTAGACAGATCGGTCTCTTTGAGAAGTTTTAAGCCATCCGTCGGCCGAACACTGACACGTTCGGAAACAACGTCTCTGCCAACGGCAGGACGGGAGTACTCAGACAAACCATGATGCCCGAAATCACCAACATCGTGTTACAGACCGGCGAACAAGCAGCGGCACCCGCCATCGAAGCCGACGCCGCAGCGGCGCTTGCAGTCGGCCTGGCCGCTCTCGCTGCAGGATATGCCGAACGAGGGATCGGATCCGCGGCGATCGGTGCCATCGCCGAAGACGAAAGCCTGTTCGTCAACGGACTCATTCTGACGGTCATCCCTGAAACGATCATCATTCTCGCGCTCGTCGTGATCTTCCTGGTCTAACTGGCCAGTAGCTTCCGCAACTATGAGTCTTGAAACGGTCGTCGAGGACATTCGGGACGAAGCTCGCGCGCGTGCCGAGGAGATCCGCCGGGAGGCCGAGGAGCGCGCGGAGGAGATCCGCCAGGAGGCCGAGGCCGACCGCGAGAAGATCCTCGAGGACGCCGAACGCGAGGTCGAACAGCAAATCGAGCAGGAGCGCGAGCAGAAGCTCTCGAGCGCCAAGCTCGAGGCGAAGCAGGACCGGCTCGAGGCCCGACGGGACGTCCTCCAGGAGGTCCGCGACCGCGTCGAGGACCGGCTCGCCACTCTCGAGGACGAACGCCGCGAGACGCTGACCCGCGAGCTCCTCGACGCCGCGATGGCGGAGTTCGACGAGGGCGCGACGGTCCAGGTGTACGGCCGGCCGGACGACGAGGCCCTCCTGACGTCGATCGTCGAGGAGTACGACAGCGCCGAGTACGCCGGCGACTACGACTGCCTCGGCGGCGTCGTGGTGGAGGGCAGCGAGTCGCGCCTGCGGGTCAACAACACCTTCGACTCCGTCGTCGACGAGGTGTGGGAGGACAACCTCAAGGACGTCAGCACCCAACTGTTCGAGCAATGACCTTCAGGAACTCCGGGGAGAAGTACGGGTCGGGGTCCGGCTCGAACTACGAATACGTGGTTGCCAGGGTTCGCGCCAGGCGGGCCGCCCTCTTCGGCGAGGAGGACTACCGGAAACTGGTCCGCATGGGGCCGAGCGAGATCGCTCGTTACATGGAAGAAACCGAGTACGAGGCCGAGATGAACGCCCTCGGCGCGCGCCGCTCCGGCGTCGACCTGATCGAGTTCGCGCTGAACCGCAACCTGGCGAAGAACTTCGACGACCTGCTGGGGTGGGCCGACGGCCGGCTCTACGACCTGATCGCCCGGTATCTCCGGAAGTTCGACGCCTGGAACGTCAAGACGGTGTTCCGCGGGCTCTACTCCGACGCCGATCGCGAGGAGATCGAGGCCGACCTCATCGGCGCCGGCGAGTTCGAGGACGAGTTCCTCCGGCGGCTGATCGACGCCGAGTCCATCGAGCTGGTCATCGAGGAACTCGAGGGAACGATCTTCCACGACGAACTCGAGGCTGCCTACGGCGACTTCGAGGAGACGGGACTGCTCATCCCCGTCGAGAACGCCGTCGATCGGGCGTTCTACGAGAACCTGGTCGGCGACATCGAGGTTCGCTCGGAGGCGACGGAACTGTACCTCGAGTTCCTCCGGGCCGAGATCGACTTCCGGAACATCCGCAACGCGTTCCGGCTGGCCCGCAGCGGGGCCGACCTCGAACCGACCGAGTACTACATCGAGGGCGGCCGCCTCTTCGACGAGGCCGAGATCGCCCGGTTCGCCGGCAACCCGGACGAACTCCGCTCGTTCGTCCAGGACAGTACCTACGGCGACACCCTCGCGGAGGCGTTCCAGGAACTCGAGGGAACGGACAGCCTGATCGGGTTCGAGCGCGACCTCGAGGCCGCACTCCTGCGGTACGGCGACCGCATGAGCCACCTCTACCCGCTCTCGATCTGTCCGGTCCTGGCGTACGTCCTCGCGAAGGAACGGGAGGTCGACAACATCCGGGCGATCGCCCGGGGTCGCGAGGTGGGGCTGTCCGAATCCGAGATCCAGGAGGAGCTGGTGATGCTATGAGCAAGGAAATCGCCGTCATCGGTAGCCCCGAGTTCACGACGGGGTTCCGGCTGGCCGGCGTCCGGAAGTTCCGGAACGTGCCCGAGGAGGACAAGCCCTCGGAACTGGACGACGCCGTGGGATCGATCCTGGAGGACGAGGAGGTGGGCATCGTCATTATGCACGACGAGGACCTCGATCACCTGTCGCGGTCCGTCCGCAACCAGGTCGAGACCAGCCTGGATCCCGTCTTCGTGACGCTCGGGGGCGGCGCCGGCAGCGGCGCACTGCGCGAACAGATCAAACGAGCCATCGGCATGGATCTGATGGGAGAGTAAATCATGAGTCAAGCAACAGAATCGGAATCCGACGTCAGCGAAGACGGCGTCATCGCGAGCGTGAGTGGCCCGGTCGCCACGGCGACCGGAATGGACGCCCAGATGAACGACATGGTTCGCGTCGGCCACGACGGCCTGATGGGGGAGGTCATCGAGATCGAAGGTGACCGGACGACGATCCAGGTGTACGAGGAAACCTCGGGTGTCGCCCCCGGCGAACCGGTCGAGAACACGGGCGAACCGCTCACGGTCGACCTCGGCCCGGGACTGCTGGACAGCATCTACGACGGCGTCCAGCGACCGCTCCCGGTGCTTGAGGACGAGATGGGATCGTTCCTCGACCGCGGGGTCGACGCCCCCGGAATCGACCTCGGCAAGACCTGGGAGTTCACGCCCACCGTCGAGGAGGGCGAGACCATCGAACCCGGCGACGTCGTCGGAACGGTACCCGAGACCGAGAGCATCGAACACAAGGTAATGGTCCCGCCGGACTTCGATGGCGGGGAGGTCACCGAGACCAAGCGCGGCAACTTCACGGTCGACGAACCGGTCGTCGTGCTGGAGGACGGCGAGGAAGTGACGATGCACCAGGAGTGGCCGGTTCGCGAGGCACGTCCTACGGTCGATAAGGAGACGCCCTCGGATCCGCTTTTGTCCGGCCAGCGCATCCTCGACGGCCTGTTCCCCTTGGCGAAGGGTGGGACAGCCGCGATCCCCGGCCCGTTCGGGTCCGGGAAGTGCGTGACCCCCGATACACCGGTCACGCTCGCCGACGGCGAGACGCTGCCGATCGAGGAGTTGTTCGATCGGCTGACCGAAGACGTGCCAGCGTCTGGCGAAGTGCTTCGGGAGGCCGAGACCGACGTTCTCACCTTCGACGAAGGGGCGGGCGAGATCCGACCGGCGACCACGTCCCACGTTTACCGTGGATCGACCGACGCCATCGTCCGCATCGAGACGGCCAGCGGCCGAGAACTGGCGGTCACGCCGGCGCACAAGCTGTTCCGGATCCGCGGCGACCTCCAGATCGAACCGACGCCGGCCGGCGACCTCTCGACCGGCGATTCGCTGGTCATGCCCCGGTCGCTTCCGATCGAAGGCAGCGAGGTGACGACGGATCCGTACGAGTCGGTACCCGAGGCCCGGGCAGCAACGGACTCGACCGTCGAACGGTTCCGTGACCTCGTGGATTCGACCGATGTCTCCAAGAAATCGCTCGCGGGGGCGGCCGACGTCTCCTACGACGTCTTCATGAACTACGCGCTGGGTCGGACGCGACCGACCCTGTCGGCGATCGCCGGGGTGTTCGATCACCTCGACGTGGAGCGACCGGCAGTCGAGCGAGTGAAACCCGGAAGTAACGGGAAACCGGTTCGGATTCCGTCGGCCGTCGACGAGTCGTTCGCCGAATTCCTCGGGTTCGTCCTGAGCGACGGGATGATCACCGAGCGGACGGTCCGGTTCCACAACGGCGACGAGCGACTCCGCGAGCGCTTTGCCACGCTCACCGAACGCCTGTTCGACGTCGAGACGGCAGCGACAGTTTACAATACGGTCGAAACCGTCGAGATCCGGAGCACCGTGATCGCGTCGTTGCTGTCGGCGATGGGCGTTCCCGAGACGGACAAATCCGTCACTGCGGCGGTTCCCGACAGTATCAAGCGAGGCCCCGACGACGTCGTGGCGGCGTTCCTCCGCGGATACTACCTCGGGGACGGCTCTTTCAGCGGTGGCACCGCCGAAATCGCCACCTCGAGCGATGCCATGGCGAGCGATCTGACGTACCTGCTCGCCCGCCTTGGCGTGCTCGTCCGGATCGCCGAGCGCGAGAACGGCGCGAACCGGGTGGTCGTGACCGGAGCCGACGAACTCGGCGCGCTGCACGGGGCGATCGCTACGGGCGACGCCCTCAGTCACGAGAAACTCGATGCGATGGGCGACCACGCCCGGACCACGACGGCCAACACCAACGTCGACACGGTCCCGGTCGATCCGGAGACGATGGCCGACATTGCAGACGCCGCCCGGTATAGCGACTTCGCCGAGGCGGGCATCGAAACGACGAATTACACCGGTCTCGGCGAACGACCGAGTCGACGCACGTTCGAGTCGATCCGAGAGGTCATCGCCGACGGCGGCGGCACGCTCGCCGACCGCGCGGCGACCGTCTCGGAACTCCTCGACGACATCTTCTTCGACCCGATCGTCGACGTCGAAATCGTCGAGGAGGAACGGACCGTCTACGACGTGACGGTCCCCGACACGCACAACTTCGTCGGCGGCGAGGTGCCGGCCGTCCTCCACAACACGGTCATGCAGCATCAACTTGCGAAGTGGTCCGACGCCGACATCGTCGTCTACATCGGCTGTGGCGAGCGCGGCAACGAGATGACCGAGGTCATCGACGACTTCCCGGACCTGGAGGACCCGGTGACCGGGAAGCCGCTGATGTCGCGCACGTCGCTCATCGCGAACACCTCGAACATGCCGGTCGCCGCCCGCGAGTCGGGCGTGTACGCCGGCATCACCATCGCCGAGTACTACCGCGACATGGGCTACGACGTCGCGCTGATGGCCGACTCCACCTCGCGGTGGGCCGAGGCCATGCGCGAGATCTCCTCGCGACTCGAGGAGATGCCCGGCGAGGAGGGCTACCCGGCCGACCTGGCCGCCCGCCTGAGCGCGTTCTACGAGCGCGCCGGTTACTACCAGAACATCAACGGGACCGAGGGCTCGATCTCGGTCATCGGCGCGGTCTCGCCGCCCGGCGGCGACTTCTCCGAGCCGGTCACCCAGAACACGCTGCGCATCGTGCAGGTGTTCTGGGCGCTGGACAACGACCTCGCCGAGCGCCGGCACTTCCCGGCGATCAACTGGGACGAGTCCTACTCGCTGTACCGCGATCAACTCGACCCGTGGTTCAAGGACGAGGTGGCCGACGACTGGCCGGAGATCCGCCAGTGGGTCATCGACACCCTCGACGAGGAGTCCGAACTGCAGGAGATCGTCGACCTGGTCGGGAAGGACGCCCTCCCGGAGGACCAGCAGCTCACCCTCGAGGTGGCCCGCTACATCCGGGAAGCGTTCCTCCAGCAGAACGCCATGCACGACGTCGACACCTACTGCGAACCGGAGAAGACCTACCGCATGATGCAGGCGATCGAGACCTTCAGCGACGAGGCGTTCGACGCTCTCGACGCCGGGGTCCCGGTCGACGAGATCACCGACGTCGACGCCGTCCCACGGCTGAACCGGATGGGCACCGCCGAGGAGTACGAGGAGTTCATCGACGAGGTCGAGGCGAACATCACCGAGCAGATTCGGGGGCTCTACCAATGAAGGAGTACCAGACGATCACCGAGATCAGCGATCCGCTGGTCTACGTCGAGGTCGACGAACCGGTCGGATACGACGAGATCGTCGAGATCGAGACGCCCGAGGGCGACCGGATCACCGGCCAGGTGATGGAGTCCTCGGAGGGGCTGGTCGCCATCCAGGTCTTCGAGGGCACCTCCGGCATCGGCCGGGACGCCTCGGTCCGGTTCCTCGGCGAGACGATGAAGATGCCCGTCACGGAGGACCTGCTGGGTCGCGTCCTCGACGGGACGGGCGAACCGATCGACGGCGGCCCGGACATCGTCCCCGACGAACGGCGCGACATCGTCGGTGAGTCGATCAACCCCTACTCGCGGGAGTACCCCGAGGAGTTCATCCAGACCGGCGTCAGCGCCATCGACGGCATGAACACCCTCGTCCGGGGCCAGAAGCTCCCGCTGTTCTCGGGGTCCGGGCTGCCCCACAGCGAACTCGCGCTGCAAATCGCGCGACAGGCGACTGTCCCCGAGGCCGAGGAGGAGGGCGAGGAGACGGAGTTCGCCGTCGTCTTCGGCGCGATGGGCATCACCCAGGAGGAGGCCAACGAGTTCATGGAGGACTTCGAGCGCACCGGCGCGCTGGAGCGCTCGGTCGTGTTCATGAACCTGGCCGACGACCCGGCCGTCGAGCGGACGGTGACGCCGCGACTGGCGCTCACGACGGCCGAGTACCTCGCGTTCGACCAGCACTACCACGTGCTGGTCATCCTGACGGACATGACCAACTACTGCGAGGCGCTTCGCGAGATCAGCGCCGCGCGCGAGGAGGTCCCGGGCCGCCGTGGCTATCCGGGGTACATGTACACCGACCTGGCGACGCTGTACGAGCGCGCCGGCCGGATCAAGGGCATCGAGGGGTCGATCACCCAGATCCCGATCCTGACGATGCCCAGCGACGACGACACCCACCCGATCCCGGACCTCACCGGCTACATCACCGAGGGCCAGATCTACGTCGACCGCGACCTCAACAGCCAGGACCTCCGGCCGCCGATCTACGTTCTGCCGTCGCTGTCGCGGCTGATGGACGAGGGGATCGGCGCGGAGCACACCCGCGAGGACCACGCGGACGTCTCCGACCAGATGTACGCTGCCTACGCCGAGGCCGAGGACCTGCGGGACCTGGTGAACATCGTCGGCCGCGAGGCACTCTCCGAACGCGACAACCAGTACCTGGACTTCGGCGACCGGTTCGAGGACGAGTTCATCGACCAGGGCTACGACACCAACCGCACCATCGAGACGACGCTGGACATCGGCTGGGACCTCCTCTCGATGCTCCCGAAGGAGGAACTCAACCGTATCGACGAGGACCTCATCGAGGAGTACTACCGGGAGGAGGACGAGGAGTACGCGGCCGTCGAGGCCGAGTAAGTCGTCGGTCGCCCCAGGCCTCGTTTTCGTTCCCGCGTTCGCCAGCGTACTGTGAGCGACCGGACCGAACCGATCTCCTGGCGGAAGAAAAACCGTTATCCCCCTGGGTACGTAACCCCCGGCAACGAATGGCCAAGGACGTCAAACCGACCCGGAAGAACCTGATGCGGATCGAGGACCGGATCGAACTCTCCGAGCGGGGCCACAGCACGCTCGAGAAGAAACGGGACGGCCTCATCATGGAGTTCATGGACATCCTGGACCAGGCCCAGGACATCCGGGCGAACATGGGCGACCAGTACGAGCGGGCCCAGCAGAAGATCGACATGGCCCGCGCGATGGAGGGCGACATCGCGGTTCGCGGTGCCGCCGAGGCGCTCAAGGAACACCCGGAGATCACGATCGAGTCCAAGAACATCATGGGCGTCGTGGTGCCACAGATCGAGTCCTCCCGGGTCAAGAAGTCGCTCGACCAGCGTGGCTACGGCGTGCTCGGGACGAGCGCCCGCATCGACGAGGTCGCGACGGCCTACGAGGACCTGCTCGAGATCGTCATCCTGGCGGCCGAGGTCGAGACGGCGATGAAGAAGATGCTCTCGGAGATCGAGACGACCAAGCGCCGGGTCAACGCCCTGGAGTTCAAGCTCCTGCCGGAACTCCGGGACAACAAGGCCTACATCGAGCAGAAGCTCGAGGAACAGGAGCGCGAGGAGATATTCAGGATGAAGAAGATCAAGACGAAGAAGGAAGAAGAGGAAAAGGAAGAGCGGGAGGCCGCCGCGGCCGCCGAAGCGGCGGCGAACGACTGATCGAACGACCGCGACGGGCGACCGACGTTCGGTCGAGTCCCTCCGGGCCGCCCCTCGTTTTTTGACGGTTCGACCCCTGGCCACTCGCATGGACTGTTCCAACTGTCGTGCGCCCCTCGTCGCCGTCGACGTCCCCGACGACCTCCGGGAGTTCACCCCGGCCAACGCGGCGGCGGTGGCGATCTGTACGAACTGTCTGTCCCTCCAGCGAGTCGACGAGGCGGCCGCGGATCCGGACCCCGACCTCGAGGCGGTGAGCGACGCGTTCCCCGCGGGCGAGGCTGCGGTGCCGACGGTGTTGCTCGTGGGCTTGCTGGACTCGATCGCGCTGTATCGCGACGAGATCGGGGCGCTCGTCGAGCGGATCGAGGCGGCCGGGTCCGATCCGATGTTAGTCCTCGATCGACTGAGCGACGACCCCGGGGTGGACCCGGCGTTCGACATGCGCCGGCGGCGGCGCCAGCTCGAACAGTTACTCGAGTGACGGCGGATCGACCGGCGTGGCGCCCCGCCGGTAGCGTCGATAGAGGAGCCGTGCCCACGTGACGGCTTCCGACGTGTCGTTCAGGATGATCCCCGAAAGGTTCGAGCGCGTCCCGTAGACGACGACTGCGACGCGGGTACGGTTGCCCTGGTCGCTGATCAGCAGCCCGAACGGGAGGTCCTCCTGCTCGTAGAGTGCGAGTTCGCCGTCCGTCATCGCCTCGTGATACTCCTCGGAGAACTCGGACAGAAGGTGCTCCCGCATGTCCGGCGTGGCAACGATTTCGATCGGGACCGACTCCTCGACCGCCTGGTCCCGCAACAGGGACGCGAAACGGAAGTGCGTGTCCGCGACGGAGAGGCCGTAGAACCGCCGGGACTGGGTGATGATGTCCTCGAGTTCCCGGTACGCCGTGTGTGGCGTCGGCGGATCCGGGCGGAACACCCTCGCGTCGGCCAGCAGATCGGGCGACACCGGTGCCGAACTTGGGAGGTCTCCCAGGACGTCCGTGGCACGACCGATCCCGTCGACGTGTGCGACGTGGTTCTCGTAGGTCTCCAGCAGGACGCGCCCCACGGCCGTCGCGACGAATTCCCCCTCCTCGCGAGTGATGCAGTTGTACGTCTCCAGTTCGCGGAGCGCCCGGTCGACGGTCGACCGCGAAACGTCCAGCGCCCCGGCGATTTCCCCCTTTTCCAGCGACCCCTCGACCAGCAAGCCCAGCACGTCGGCCCGACGATGGAGCGTCCTCAACAGGTCGTCGTCCCCGGATGACATCTTGTTAAGATAAATCAGCGGTAATATATAAAACCAATCACCGTGTTCGAGTACCACCGGTTTATAGTAATTAAAATTTAAGAAAACTATATAACGCGGTTTTCAACGAGCGATCGACCCCGCTATCGGGAGTGGCAGCCGATCGCCAGCCCAGTCAGGCGTCGCTGCCGACGGGGTCGGCCTCGTTTCGGACTCCCCGAAACAGCGTCAGCGCCCAATCGACCACGGCCGGGCGTCGGTTTCGCAGCATGCCCACGAGCTGGCCGTCGTCGTAGACGAACAGGAGCACGGTCGCGTCCGGCGTGTCGGGGTCCGCAACGAGGAAGCCGAAGGGAAGCCGTTCACGTTCGTGCAGCGTCAGGGTGCCTCGCTGGAGTGCCCGGACGAGGTCGTCACCCCGCGTCTCCCGGAGGTAATCGATTATTTGCGAGGTGACCACGAGGTCAACCCTTGCGCTGCCGTCCAGTAGCGTCTCCCGAATGCGGTCGAGCCACCCGGGATCGGTTATGGCCTTCGTCAGCCCCACGATCCGGTCGAACCCCGCCAGTTCCGACCTGGTTATGGCTTGCGGTCGGTTGCCCATCGGTGGCTCGGGCCGGTAGAGATCCGCGCCGACCAGTACCCACGGGGGCAACGGTGCGGACGAATCGAGATGCGTGAGGACGTCCTCGAAGCGTTCGAGCGTCGCCACCTTCCGCCGATAGCTGACGGTGGCGGCCAGCGCCAGGCGACCGAGCAACGTGATCTCAACGGCCCCGTCGCTTCGCTCCGCCAGGTCGTGTGCCTCCAACTCGCGGACCGCTCTGTCGACCGTGGATCGGGAGACGTCGAGGTCCTCCTCGAGAGCCCGCTTCTCCACGGACCCCTCGACGAGCGCGTCAAGAACCTCGAACCGTCGATGTAGCAATGAGATCAGGTTTCCCCACCCGGAGGTCATGGATGTGAAGGTAGCCAACCCCGAACACAAAAAGCCAATTGCCGATGCCGGTTATTTCGGCAAATACCCATGGTTACTGGCGGAAAGATATATATCTCGGTAACCGGGCCCTGACCGGACGGGCGGACGGTAAGGTAAACTACTACCCACTTCTTGGCAAAACTGGGCTATAGCCCCAGGGGGAACGGGGGGTTTCGACACCGCTATCGCCCTGGGGGTGCGGGGGTCTTCCGACGCCGGCACGATTGCAGTCCGTTTTTTGGCCGTTCTCGCTTACACGCCGGTCGAATACCGCAGAATGCCGGCAACGCCGCCGAACGCGTCGTAGAGCTGCTCGCCCTTCTCGAAGTCCGTCGAGATGAACTTGATCTCGGTTCCCCGCTGTTCGGCGATGTCGATGAGGTGGTCGATCACGTCCTCGCGCTCGGCATCCTCGGGGGCGACGGTCTCGCCGCACTCGGAACACACCTGTTCCGGGGTGTCCTCCCGCTGGCGGACGAGTTCCCGTTCCTCGTGGCCGTTCGGACACTCGTAGGTGATCACGTCCTTGCGGAGGTCCTCGCTGAGCAGGAGCCGGTCGACCGATCCCATGACCAGGTTCTGGCGGGTCTGCTCGAACCCGTAGGTCGCGAGTTCCCCGCCGTGGAGTTCCTTGAAGAACTCCTCCATCTCCGACTTGTCCTTCATCACCTCGGCGTCGGCCAGCGCGTCCTGGGCGGCGTCGACAAGGTCGTACAGGCCGGACTCGTCGGTGTAGGCGACGTCGAACTTGCCCAGCACGTGATCCTGGAGCTCGTGGTGGAGGTAGTCGCCGTCGAGGAACTCGTCCTTCGTCGGCGAGGGGCCGCCGACCAGGACGCCGTCCAGTTCGTGGCGCTTCGGCACGAACAGATCGTCGGCCATCTCCGCGACCTCCTGGTAGAAGTTGTCGATGGCTTCGAGGCGGAGTCGGGCGAACCGCTGGGCGGACTGGCCACCCTTTCGCTGCTTGCCCGGGACGAGCGAGGTGGTCGACTTGACCGGTTCGACCCGTTTGCCCTTCAGCCAGCCGACGTTGGCCTCGCGGCGATCGAGCACGATCAGGCCGTACAGGCCCTTGTCGGCCAGCATCTCCTCGAGGGGATCGGTCAGGAAGTCCGAATCGCAGTGGTACCGGAAGGACTCGATCGGTTCGGGCGGGCTCTCGAGGACCCGGGTGATCATGTCGGTCCGGCCGCCGCCGGTGTCGACCGCGCCCGAGAAGAGGACGATACCGTTCTCGGGCGGTTTCACGTCGTAGTAGCGGAGCCGATCCTTGATACTCTTCAGGGCGTCCTGCACGTTCGTCCGGGTCTGCTTGGACTTGATGTTCGACGCCTCGCTGTGTTCCTGGACCACGTGATCGACGACGTCGCTGATCAGCTTGTCGTCGGGAACGTAGATGGTGACGAGCTGGGTTCCCGACCCCTCGTACTCCTGGAGTTCCTCGATGACCCGTCGGAACTCGTATTTCTGTCGGTCGGACTGTTCGCCCTCCTGACTACTCATTGTTCCATCGAAACCGTCCTGTGGCTAAGTAACTGTTGACCTGGGAGGAGGGACGGTCTCGGCGGCCGTCCGGTCGTGTGAGCGACCGGTCTGACGACCATTTATAATCCAGCCCCCCGTTGAACGAAGTACCGAATGTCCGAACAGACGGTCTATGCTATCGCGAGCGGCAAGGGTGGCGTCGGGAAGACGACGACGACCGTGAACCTGGGCACGGCACTGGCGGGCGCGGGCCATCGGGTCGTCGTCGTAGACGCCGACATCGGGATGGCGAACATGGCCGGGTTCGTCAGTCTCGACGGTGCTGCGACGACGCTCCACGACGTCCTCGCCGGCGAGGCGACGATCGACGACGCGCTCTATCGCCTGGCGGACGGCATCAGCGCGATCCCGAGCGGGAGCGACCTCGCCTCGTATGCGGCGGCGGAGACGGAGGGGCTGACGACCGTCGTCGAACGGCTCCGGGATCGCTTCGACTACGTTCTCCTCGACGTGGGCGCCGGGATCAGCCACGAAACCGTGCTCCCGCTGGGCGTGGCCGACGGGGTGATTCTGGTCTCCACGCCCGACCCGGCCTCGGTCCAGGACGTTCGAAAGACGGTCGAACTCACCGAACGAGCGAACGGGACGGTCGTCGGACTGGTGGTGACGCGGTTCCGCCCGGACGGCGACGTCGCCGCCGAGGCCATCGCCGATCGACTGAACCTTACGCTCCTCGGAACGATACCGGAGGACGGCGCCGTCCGTTCGAGCATCCACGACGGAACGCCGGTCGTCGTACACGCGCCGGAGAGCGAGGCGGCCGAGGGATACAAGCGTCTCGCCGCCCGTCTGCTGGGCGACGCCCCGGAGGCAGAATCGACGACCGACGGCGCGACGAATGGGGGAGCCGACCACGACGATTCCGACGATTCCGACGAGGCCGACGAGGCCGGCGACGAACCGGACGACGCCGGGACCGAGGCCGACGGGAACCTCGATGCCGCCGCGGAGGAGGTCTCGGACGCGATCAAGAACGTCGACGACGGGGCCTGAAAGGTGGGGAAACGGCAAGGTCTTTAGGCGCGGTGGGCACACTGCCGTCCATGGCGACGGCAACCGACGGTTCCGTTCCGGTCTCGTGGATCGTCCTGTTCCTCCTGCTGGCGATCGGGGCCGGCCTCGGCGTGATCCTCTACGCCGGGGGGAGCGTCCTCCCCTGACTACATCGATTCGGGGGCTTCCACGCCCAGCGTCTCCAGTGCCGCCGCGACCGTTCGCCGAGCGGCGGCGACCAGCGCCAGGCGGGCGGCCCGTACGTCGGGGTCGTCGGCCGTGAGTACCGGACACTCCCGGTAGAAGGCGTTGAACGTCTCCGCGAACTCGCGGGTGTAGGTGGCGACCCCGTGCGGCTCGAGGTCCTCGGCGGCGCTCTCGAGGACGCCCGGGTACCGGGCGATCGTCCGGAGC
>JBLGCL010000047.1:0-17469 GCA_047617305.1 Natronomonas sp. | reverse complement strand
GGATGTCTTACACGATAGTTCGATCCCAACTCCGTCCTTCACCATGGATTCCAATTCACACGATCGTCCGGATCGCCCGCGGGAGACGGACGATTCGCGACCGCTCGGCCGGTATCGCGTCTCGGAACCGGATCCCGGCGTCGTCGTCATCTACGACGTCGAGAACGAGGCCGCCTGGATCCGCTCGGAGGCCCCCGTCAAGCTCTCCGAGGTCCGGTAACGGTCTTTCGGCGATCGTTCCCCGACCTCACGCGGTTCCGGCCCGATTTTCCCGTTCGTTCACACCACGTCGCCCCGCACCGTCGTGCCGTCCTGCCGCTCGTGCCAGGCCTGGAATTCGTCGGCGGCCGTCTCGGCCGTTTCCGGGTCGAGCCCGAGTGCTGCCAGCGCGTCCGGGAGCGTCGGAAAGGCGAACTCGCTCTCGCGGAGTTTGCGGAACGCCTCGTCGCTCCGGACGCCGTCGACCCACAGGCACACGCCGCGGGGGTCGAGCAGGCGGGTGAAGTCCCCGGTCGCTTCGGCGCCCGACAGCCGCTGAGTGACGTTGTCGTCGAACGAGGCGTTACAGACCTCGAGGTGAACCGGTTCGCCGTCCTCGAGCAGGTGGGCGGCCAGGCACCCCTCGGGCGCGGCGTGTCCGTTCGCGTTCGCCCGCAGGAACTCGGGATATTGCTCGACCCAGTCGGCGCGAACGGTCGTGCCGACGCCGGCGACGCCGTGGCTCTCGACGAACTCGTCCTCCCGGTCCGCGTCCCCGCGCATGAGGAGGTCCTTCGTCAGGTAGACGTCGAGCCGTTCGACCGGATCGAGGCCGAGGGCGAGGTCGCCGTAGACCCACACTTCGCGCACCGGCACGGGCATAGTCTCGCGCTCGACCGTGTCGACGATCTCCTCGACGCGTTCGAGCGCCGTCTCTCGCGGGAGGCTCATTGCCATCCCTTAGTCGCCGGACGATCAAAACGCCGGGGGTCGACGGAGGGGGTCGACGGAGTGGGTCGCCCGGAGCGACCCCCGATCTCCGGCCGCGTGCTGGGTTCGGCGCGTTAGCCTCCGGCCGTCACGCGGGCGGTCGCCGCCGACGGGTGAGCCACGGCCGGACGACCGGCTCGGTCCTCGGCGGGCGAACTGCCTGTTCGTTCCGACGTCACGTCGTCCCCGGTCCCGGGTCGAAGACGTCCGGTCGCGTTCGTTCCGTTCCCGGGGGCCTCCTCGTCGACGGGTTCCACGACGTACTGGCCGCCGAGCGCGGGGTCGAGGAGGCGATCGACCGGCGCCCGATCGTCGCGGAGGACTGGCACGTCCCCCGTCCGGAGATCACGGCGGTAGAAGTCGATGGCGCGGTCCAGGTCGATTCCGATGTCCCGTCGATCGTTCCGCCGGTGGAGTTCCCCCTTCGTGAAGAGGCGGTCGTCCTTCGAGGCGACCAGTTCGACGTTCTGGACGGCGTTGGTCGAGGCGGTCCGGAAGCTGTAGACCTGCGGGAAGGCCCGCTCCATGGTCTTGTACTCGGCGCGGAGGAACCGCGAGGCGGGCCCCGTCGGCGCCGCGATGACGTTTGCGACCAGGGCGCCGTCCTCGTCGAGACGGGAGGCGGCGAGGTGCATGAACTCGACCGTGGTGAGGTGGAACGGCACCTTCGTCGGCCGGTAGGCGTCGAGGACGATGACGTCGTAGGTGTGGTTCGTCTCGCGGAGGAACTGCCGGCCATCCATGACGTGGATCCGCAGGTCCGGCCGTTCCTCGACGTGGAAGTACTCCTTCGCGGTGCGAACGACCTCGGGATCGATCTCGACGACATCGACGGTGGCGTCGTATCTGGCCGCGAATGCCTTCGGGCCGGTGAACCCGCCGCCACCGATGAAGAGGACGCGGTCCACGTCGTCCTGCATCAGCATCGGGAGGTGGAAGTACCGGGTGTAGGTGAACACGTGGTCGTCGGGGGACCCCAGGGCCATCGCGCTGTGGCGCTGGCCGCCGAGGTAGAGGGTGCGGACCCCGTCGTCGTCGACGACCGCCAGGGACTGGTAGGGCGTCTGCGTCCGGTAGACGACGTCGCCGCGGTAGTTCGTGCCGGCGGTCGCGCCGACGACCGCGCCGATCAGGAGGACGCCGACCAGGACGACGCCCACGACCGATCGGCGCGGGACCGACGGCGCCAGGACGCTCCCGGCCGCCCCGAGTTGCAGGACGCCAAACAGCAGGCCGATGTAGGCCACCTGGAGGCTCGGCACGAGGACGAACGTGGTGGCGAACGCCCCGACGATGCTCCCGACGGTGCCCAGGGCGTAGACGTGGCCCGAGGCCTCGCCGATCCCGGACTTGTCCGACAGTTCCGCGGCGTAAGGGCTGATGTACCCCAGCCAGTAGACGGGCGGCCCGAACAGGAGCGTCACGGGGAGGATCGAGGCGAACCGGGGCGGCACCGGCAACAACAGTGCCTGCTGGAGCACCGCCTCGTTCACCAGGATGACGAACGCGACGTACGCGGCCGATCCGAGCAGCAGGGTCCCCAGGGCCCGCCGGTTCGCGTCGGCGGCCCGTCGCCCACCCCGGTGGTAGCCCAGGCTGAGCGCCGCCAGGAAGACGCCGATGATGCTCCCCCAGGTGTAGATGCTCGACCCGAACACCGGCGCGACCATCCGCCCGGCGAGGATCTCGAGCCCCATGCTCGACACCCCCGAGACCAGCACCGCGAGTTCGACCGTCGTCGCCGGCAGGCGGCCCCTGACCGTCCTCATGTTGCCACCGCTTTGCGCCCGAACGGGAAAACCCCTGCCGTTCGGGCGACGATCCGTTCCGCCGTCCCGGCCGAGTCGATTATCGCCCCGGGGAGACGTTTTTGTATTGTCACGTCGAAGAACGCCCATGCGATTCCGGACCTTCAACGAGGGCGGCGACCGGGACTGTCTGTTCGTCATGGGGTGGGGAAACCGGCCCGATCACGACTCCGTCCGCTGGCTGATCGACGAACTCGCCGACGGCGGATATCGCGTCCACGCAGCGGAACTCCCGACGCGACTCGAGGACTTTCGGGCCGACTGGGTGGAACCCGTCGCCGAGTACGGCCGCGACCTCGACGAGTTCGTCTTGCTGAGTCACAGCGCCGGCGGTCTCGTCGCGACGACCATCGACGGCGCGGACACGCACGTCTACCTCAGCCCGTTCTGGGGGTTTCCGCCCACCTATCCCGACTGGCTCCTCGACCTCGTCGCCCGGATCCCTTCGACGGTGCCGTTCATCCCGTCCGGCTTCGACGATCCGGCGATCCTCGGCGAGTACGCAGGCGACGAGCGCCTCCAGGACACGCCGTCCTGGGTCTCACCGGCCTTCGTTCGCGAGACGCGGGACGCCCAGTCCCGGCTCCTGCCCGCGGACATGGACCTCGCCGCGATCGCCAGAGAGCCGCGCCGATCGGGAACCCCGGAACACGAACACGAGGAGGAGGGGGAGGAAAACGCGGACTCGGACCGGACCCCCCGAACCGACCTCCCGACGCCGCGCTGGTCGGTCGAGGACGACGCGGTGGTCTTCTGCTCGCTCTCGGACGAGGTCGTCAGCCTGAGAGCCATCGGGGCACGGGTGAACGCCGACAACGTCGTCCTCTACGAGGGCGGCCACGAACTGTTCGCCTCGACCAGTCGTGACCAGCACGTGTCGACCCTGCTCGCCGCGCTCGAGGCGGGCGACGACGCGCTCCGGTAGCCCTCCGGTCGCGGTCCGGGCGCCGAGCGAAACCGGTATCCTTCCCCGACGGTAACGCCCCGCCGATGGAGTGCACCAAGTGCGACGGCGAGGCGGTCATGCACGCGGCCTACTCCGGCGCCCACCTCTGTGCGTCGCACTTCCTGGAGTCGGTCGAGTCCCGGGTCCGCCGGCGGGTCCGCGAGGACAATCTGCTGCCCGCGGACGCCTCGCCGGAGGACCCCGAAACGTGGGTGATCGGGCTCTCCGGTGGGAAGGACAGCGTCGTCCTGACGACGATCCTCGCGGAGACGTTCGCGAACGATCCGCGGATCGATCCCGTCGCGGTCACGATCCACGAGGGGATCGAAGGCTACCGCGACGAGTCCGTCGCGGCCAGCCGCGAGCTGGTCGCCGACGTGGACGTCCGTCACGAACTCGTCTCCTACGCCGACGAGTTCGGCGTCCGCATGGACGAGGTCGTCGAGGACGACCCGGAGAACATGGCGGCCTGCGCCTACTGTGGCGTGTTCCGGCGGGACGTCCTCGAACGCTACGCCGCCGAGTACGACGCCGACCTGCTGTTGACCGGCCACAACCTCGACGACGAGGCCCAGACCGCGCTGATGAACTTCCTCGAGGGCGACGTCGCACAGATCGCCAAGCACTACGACGCGAGCCTCGCGCCCCGCGACGAGCGCCACGACGACGAGGCGTTCGTCCCGCGGGCGAAGCCGCTGCGCGACGTGCCCGAGAAGGAAGTCGCCCTCTACGCCCACCTGCGGGACCTTCCCGCGCACGTCGCGGAGTGTCCCCACTCCGAGGAGGCCTACCGCGGCGAGATCCAGTCCTTGCTCCTGCGCCTCGAGGAGGACCACCCGGGCACTCGCCACTCGATCATGTCGGGCTACGAGGAACTGGCGGCGCTGGCTGCCGAGGAGTACAAGGGCGACGGCGGCGCCGACCTGGGTGAGTGCGAGGAGTGTGGCGCGACGACGACCCGGGACGTCTGTCGGACGTGCGGGCTGCTCGCGTCGCTCGGGGCCGCCGAGGGGGATTGATCGTGGCATCGATGAACGCCTACGCCGAACGACTCCTCGATAGCGATGACGTGACCACCGTGGCGGAGACCGTCGCACTCGACGTGAGGAGTACGCGGCCACCCGCGAGCGCGACCGATTGATAGACGGCGGCGTCGCGGTCGTGATCCGCAACGACGACGGCGAACTCCTGCTGGTCGAGAACGACTGGAGCGACGGGTACGTCCCGCCCGGCGGCGTCGAACCGGGCGAGGACCCGGAAGCGGCCGCGGTCCGCGAAGCCAGAGAAGAAACCGGTGTGCGGGTCGAACTGGAGCGCCCCGTTCGGGTGGAACGTCGTCGGTACGTGCGCGGGAGCGGCGACGCGGATCTGGACGGGGACGAGGCGGACTCGTTCCGGGGCGGGTACGACGTTACCGACCTCGCGCACCCTGTCGGCGACGAATCCATCGCGGACGATCCGGGCGTCGAAGACGAAACCATCGCGGACGTGGCGTGGTTCGACGCCGTCCCGGAGCGGACGCCAGTTCCGGATCTCATCGAAACGTTTCTCGCCTCGACGGCCGACGCCGAAGCCGACCGATAACGAGCCCTGGCAGGCGCTGTCGGACGAGGTGTCGTCGAAAACGGTTCGGCGGGTCCACCGGTGCCGGAACCGAAGCCGCGTCGGTCAGCGGATGACGTCGACGCCGTTGTTCTTCTCGACCTCGTCGCGTCCGCCGTCGCTCTGGGTGCTCCCGTAGCCGTGAGTGTCGTTGGCGTCGGATGCACTGAAGTCCCCGGCGCTACCCACGTTCTGACTGGCGTCGAAGTCGACGTCGTCGAACTCGTCGCTGCTGGCGCGCGACCGGTCCGCCTGTTTCTGCGTGCTCGGCCCGAGCACCTGCGCGCTCTGGACGCCGGTCATGATGGCCATGACGCGGACCTTGCCCTTGTAGTTCTCCTGGATGCGAGCACCCCAGATGACGTTCGCGCTGGCGTCGAGCCGTTCGGTGATGTTCTCGGCGATTCCTTCGGCCTCCTTCAGCGTGAGGTCCGGACCGCCGGTGATGTGGACGAGCCCGCCGGACGCACCCCGATAGTCCACGTCCAGCAGCGGGTGGTTCATCGCGTCCTTGACCACCTCGTTGGTCTTGTTCTTGTCCTGGGTCTCACCGACGAGCATCACCGCGACCCCGCCCTGGTTCATGATCGCGGTCATGTCCGCGTAGTCGAGGTTGATGAGCGAGGGCTGGGTGATGGTCTCGGAGATGCCCTTGACCGTCTCGGCGATGATCTGGTCCATCACCGAGAAGGCCTTCCCGATCGGGAGGTTGGGCACGTAATCGAGCAGCCGGTTGTTGTCGAGGACGATGATCGAGTCGGCCTCGTTGCGCAACCGCTCGAGGCCCTCCTCGGCCTTGACGGTGCGGGCACGCTCGACGTTGAACGGCGTCGAGACCATGCCGACGACGATGGCGCCCTGCTCCTTGGCGATCTTCGAGACGACGGGCGCGGCACCGGTGCCGGTCCCGCCGCCCATGCCGGCCGTCACGAACACGAGGTCCGCGTCGCCCAGCACCTCCTTGATCGTGCCCTGGGCCATCTCGGTGGCGCGCTCGCCCATGTCGGGGTCGCCGCCCGCCCCGAGACCGTTGGTCAGGGACTTGCCGACCAGCACCTTCGTGTCGGCCTCGACCATCGAGAGGTGCTGTTTGTCGGTGTTGATCGCGATGGTGTCGGCGCCGTCGACGCCGATGTTGTAGAGCCGGTTGACGGTGTTGTTGCCGGCACCGCCGGCGCCGACGATGACGATCCGCGGGTCGCCGAACTCGTCACCGTCGACGTCCTCGTCGCGGGCTTGCTTCTCTTCCTCCGCGTTCTCGAGTGCGTCCTGGACGATGTCCTGCATGGGTCTACACCTTCGCCCAGGTGCGCTTGCCGGACTCGCTCGACCGGTCGGCCTGCTCGTTGATCATTTCGCGGACCGCCGAGCGAATCGCCTCGCTGCGGTTCGGGAACTCTCCCGTCTCGACCATCTGTTCGACCTCCTCGATCTGCTGTTTCGGGATGCGCAGTGTCACACGCTCCATGGTTTGTCTTCCCCTTTGGGCAAGACGGTGTGCGAGTCGTCCCCGCACTTCGTCTTACACGCGGAAACTCCCGGACTGCGACGGGTCCGCCCCCGTCCGACGCCCCGTGTAAGACGACCGTCTTACGCAAACAGTACCCACTGTGTGGCACGTATTAAAACTTTTGGCCCTTGTCATACACTGCTCGTAAACGCCCTGTTTGCGGGGGCGAAACGCCTCTGAACGGTGTTTACGACGATTCGAGCACGTCGGCTGCCGGCGTCCGGCGACCGCAGCTCGGACAGAACGCCCAGTCCGAGCGAATCTCGTCGCCGCATTCGCAGAAGACGCGGCGCGACATCTTCTCCCCGCAGTTCGGGCAGTACACGTGACCCTCACCGACGTCCTCGCCGCACTGCGGGCACGTCGTGGGATCGTCCGGGGCCTCCCGCTCTTCGCCCTCCGCGGTCGACGCCTGCGTCCGCTGGTCCGACACGTCGGCTTCGCTGGCCTCCGGGGTCGCTCCCTCGAGCGATATGTTGACGTTTACGTCCTGCGGTGGCCGACGTCCGACCCCCACCCCGTCCAGGCGTTCCTCGATGAGCGCGTCGATCCGGTCCTCGATGAGCGCGTCGATGGTCTCCGCTTCCGGGTCGGCAGCGGCGCCGTCGTCGGGCTCGGTTTCGACGTCGTCGGCGTGCCGGTCCAAGTACTGGCGGAGCGCCTCCCGCATCACCTCGCTCTTCGAGGCGTCGAACGACTCGAGCTCCTCGATGAGCTCGTCGTCGGCGCGGAAGGTTATCTTGCTCATCGGAACGTTACCTCACGCCACCCCTTTTCTCACTCAGGGATAATGAATCCTTCCCGAATGTCTGACGCTTGTCTGTCGGCACCGACGGGGGTCGTCGTCGCTCGTGAGACGGCGACTGACGATCGGGTGACGTCCGGCGTTCGGCGACGTCGGGCCACGCGTCTCTGGCGTCGGCGCAGCCAACGCTGGCGGTTCGACGGCCGAAAAAATCCAAGATCGGTATTCGCCCCGATCCGCGGTCGTCTCAGCCCTCGAGGGTAGACGTCAGCGTGATCTCCGCGCCGGCGAGCACCTTGGAGACGGGACAGTTCGCCTTCGCCTCGTTCGCGTACTCGGCGAAGGTTTCCTCGTCGATGTCCGGGACGGTCGCCTCGAGCGTCAGTTCGACGTGGTCGATCTCCAGGGCTTCGGCGTCGAGGTTGACGGCCGCCTCGGTGTGGATGTGCTGCGGGTCGTAGCCGTCCTCCGCGAGCGCGTTGGCGAGCGCCATCGAGAAGCAGCCCGCGTGGGCCGCGCCGATGAGTTCCTCCGGGTTCGTCCCGGTTCCGTCCTCGAAGCGCGAGGCGAACGAGTACGCGCCCTCGAACGCGCCGCTCCCGAGCGCCATCGATCCCTCTCCGCTCTGCAGGTTGCCTTCCCAGGTCGCTTCGGATTTTCTGACTGGCATTGGGGTTTCCCTCCGGAACCCTATTCGGCGGGGGTCCGGATAGGTTTTGTCTGACTTACTGTGTCACAGGGACCGGGACGGATCGGTCCCCGGAGGGAGGCGAATAATAATCCTTAAGTCCGCCAGCGGGAGTAGTTCCCCGTGCGTGCCCGCCCTTAGCTCAGACTGGTAGAGCAGCCGACTGTAGATCGGCTTGCCCCCCGTTCAAATCGGGGAGGGCGGACTTCTCCTGCGAACGAAGTGGGCAGTGGGAAGTTTCTCCCGACACGATTTGAACACGCCAGTCGCACCCCAGCGTAGCGACCGCAGGGAGCGAGCAGGAACGTCTGGCATCTGTTCAACATCGTCGAGAACGGACGGTTGCTGATCCGATCCGCGACGGAGCGAGCGTGATCAGGTCCGAAACCACCCGTTCCGATTCGAACCGTCGCCGGGCCGCCCGAGTCGACGAGTCGTCCGCTGGGGGTGTGCTACGGTAGCACACGACCGGAACGGCTTGATTTGTTATCGGATGGACGGAGTAGTATGCGACGACGGGAACTCCTCGTGGTGTCGGCGACGCTCGGTCTCGCCGGGTGTGCCGGCGGTGTCATCGGTCCTTCATCCGACGACGGGGGTTCCGATACCGGTGACGGCGAAGGATCCGACGCCGGTGACGGCGATGGGTCGACGATAGAGGCGCCGACACTGGCGGAGCAGGGGAACCCCCCAACGATCTGTGACGAGTCGCTCAAGCCCGACGGGATCCGTGCCATCGAAGACCCGACGTTCGGACTGCCGGGGGAGTGGCCCGACGATCCCGAGGGGTACCGCCCGCTGACTGACGAGCGAACCGTCATCGGGATCGAGGTCGACGGCACGGCCCGGGCGTATCCACTGCCGGTCCTGAACGACCACGAGATCGTCAACGACGCGCTCGGGGGGCCGATGATCGTGACCTACTGCCCGATCTGCCGGAGCGGGATGGTCGCGGACCGCCGGATCGACGGTGGGGTGGCGACCTTCGACGTCTCCGGACTCCTCTGGAAGGCGCCGGGCATCCACGCCGCTGCAAGCGAAAAGGCCGGCCGGGTGTTCTCCGATCGGGAGGCGGGCGTCGGCAACAACGGGAATCTCGTCATGTACGACGACGTGACCGGCTCGTACTGGTCGCAGATCCTCGCGCAGGCGATCTGCGGCCCACTGGAAGGAACACGACTCTCGGTCCGTTCGGCGACGACGGCGACCTGGGGGGAGTGGCGCGAGGATCACCCCGAGACCGAGGTGTTGCTGCCGCCGCCGATCTCCACGCTCGTCGATCCACCGATTTGATTGATCGATATGTCTCCTCGTCGGCGCGATGACGGATCGCGAGTGTCCCCTGCCCTCCGAGCGGAAGCCTTCGAGGTCGAGTACCGGCAGGAGTCCGACCGTGAGGACACCCCTGTCGAACCGGTTGGGGCACCACATTCAAGACGGGGTGGTCCGTTTTAGCGGTGGATTCGGCACTGGTCGCCGGAGGGAACCGACCGAGCCCCGCGACAGGACCGACCACGGGAGAGATATCGATGGGGGCGGAACACGACGCCGGGACGGGACAGTCGGACGGGATGGCCAGTCTCGCCGCCCGCCTGCCCGAATACCCGTCCACGACCCGGCTCCGCTACGCGCTCGGGGGCGCCCTCGCGCTCGTCGTCGTCGTCCGACTCTTCACGCTACCGGCCGTCTTTCGGGACGGGACCGTCGTTCTCTCCTCGAACGACCCGTACCTCTACCGCTACTGGGTCGACCTGCTGCACGTCGAGGGGCTGCGACCCTGGGAGTACCCGACGGCCGTCGCCAACGGGGAACCCCTGTTCGTGTTCGTCCTCTGGGTGGCCTCCCTCCCGTTCGGTGCCGCGCGGTGGGCGTCCGGGTTCGTCATCGCCTGGTATCCGGTCGTCTCGGCGCTGATCACCGCATACCTCGTTTACGCGCTCGGGACGCGCGTGAGCGGCGACCCGAGAGTCGGCCTCGCTGCGGTGGTGATTCTGGCGGTCACTCCCGCACACGCTTACCGGACGGCGCTCGGGTTCGCGGACCACCACGCGTTCGACTATCCCTGGCTCGCGCTGACGGCCTACGCGCTCGTCGTTCTCTTCGCTCGCGGTCCCCGCGACCGGCGGGCGTGGCCGATCGCGGGTGCCTTGGGGCTCGGCATCGCTGGACAGGTGCTGGCCTGGGAGGCCGGTCCGCTCCTGATCGTTCCGGTCGGGTTCGCCGTCGCCGCGGCGTCGCTCTTCGCCGTCCGTCGGCCGCCTGAGCGGTCGTCGCCGCTCGTCCCGGTCGTCGCGGGCGTCGGGGTCGGGACGGGACTCGTCGCGGCCGCGCACCTCGCCCTCGGATGGCACAGTCCGGTCGTCGCCGCGAGCGTCGGTCTGCTGTTCGTGGGCTGTCTGGCCGTCGTGGCGCTGACGGCGGTCGTCCGGCGAACGGGCCTCCCGTGGCCGGCGCTGCTCGTCGCGGAACTGGCCATCTTCGCCGTCGGCCTGGCGCTCGCGTGGCGGGTCCTCCCCGACCTTGTGGTCGGGTTCGAACGCGGGATCGCGTTCCTCACGAGCGACACCGGGATCGGCGAGATGTCGTCGCTCGGCGACGCGTACGGGCCGACCCTCGGCCCCATGATCATCCTCGGGTTCGCCCCGTTCCTGGCGCTCCTTGGCCTCCCGCTGGCGGTGCGAACGGCGCTCCACGAGCGTGACCCCGCGTGGATCGTGGTCGTCGTCTACGGGGGCTACTTCGCGGCGCTCACGCTCCTCCAGCGCCGGTTCGGGGGCGAACTCGCCGCGATGCTGGCCGTCCTCGGCGGGTACGGGTTCCTGGCGTTTCTGTCGTGGCTGGATCTGGTCCGGACGCCCGTCCAGTTGCGGTCCGACCCCGGGTCCGAGGCGGGGCTGGACCCGCCGGTCGCCGTCCCGGACCGGACGCGACTTGCCCTTCTCGGGGGCCTCTCGGCCGTCCTGGTCGGGAGCGGGACGCTTTTCTCCGGGCTGATCAGTCGACGGACCGCGATCCAGCCAAAGGCCTCCAGGGCGGCCGAGTGGATGCGTGCCTACGCGGATCGACGCGGATGGGAGTATCCCGAGAACTACGTCCTCAGCGAGTGGGGCCGCAACCGGATGTACAACTACGTCGTCAACGGGGAGTCCAGGTCCTACGCGTACGCCAGGCGGAACTACGAGAGCTTCCTGTTCACCAGCGACGGCGCCGGGTGGTACGAGGAGTTCGCGGGCCGGGTGGGGTTCGTCGTTACCCGCGAGTTCGAGGCGGTCGAGAACGCCCGCTCGTTTCACCTGTACACCCGTCTCCACGATCACTTCGGCAGTGCGTCCGACCAGGCCCCCGGCGTCGGACACTACCGGGCCGTCTATTCGAGCGGCGACGGCGAGTACAAGGTATTCACCGTCGTCCCGGGCGCGACGATCACCGGGTCGATGAACGCGGACCGCGTCGCGACCGACGTCTCTATCGACGGCGCCGAATTCGAATACGTCCGCGGGGTCGACGTCGACGGGGACGGATCCGCGTCGGTGACGGTCGCTCACCCCGGCGAGTATCGCGTCGGCGACCGTCGGGTCACCGTGACCGAGCGGGCGGTCAGGACCGGGGACACCATCCGGATCGAGTAACCCCGAACCCGGTCGCTATCCGCGACGACGAAACGACGGCTCCCGACGGTGGCGAGACCCTTTCGTTCCCCCGTAGCCCCTCACGTCGTGTCGACCGCGGTACGGTCCCCCGCCCGTGCGCGGACGTCGATCGGGGCTGGCGCGGATCGTTCCCGGTTCATTCCTCGGACCACTCGACGGACTCGATGCGGTAGCCGCCACAGACGGGACAGACCTGGCGATCGAGTTCGAACTCCGCGCCACACTCCTGACACCGGTAGTTCCCGCTGGCCTCGTTGACGAGCGCCGACCGTATCCTCCCGATGACGCGCATCGTCGCACCTGCCTCCCGATTGATCGGCGACGAGTATAATACCTTCCGACCTTTCAATCGCCCGACTGCGCCGATGTATTGAGAGGGTATATGTATCTATAGAGACGGTCACCGGGGTGCCGTCGATCGAAGGCGGTCCGCCCGACCGGCTCCTGTCGGGCGACGGAGCGATCGACGTCGGTCCCGTTCGACGCCCCAGCGACACGGCATTCGACGCTCCGCGGGGATCACTGGCGATCAGAGCCGCTCGACCAGCGCTTCCCCGCGGTCGCGGACGCGAATCGGTTCGGACTTGTCGACCAGGGTTTCGGCGTCGTCGAGTTTCGGCGCCTGTTCGGCGTGAACCCTGAACAGGGGGTCGTCGGCCGCGACGGGTTCGCCGACGTCGACCTGGAGCTGGATGCCCGCGCCCTGATCCGTCGGGGCGCCGGCACGGCGCGCGATGTCGCTGATCAGCCGGTTGTCCACGTGGGTGACGACGCCGTCCCGTTCGGCGCGGACGGTCAGCGTCTCATCGCCGGGGACGAGGTCCTCGGTGGCGACGTCCGGATCCCCGTTCTGGGCGGCGACGATGTCGCGGAACCGCTCCAGGGCGCGGCCGGAGTCGAGAATCTCCCGGGCCGACTCCTCGACGCCGCAGGACTCGAGCAGGATGTGGGCGAGCCTGAGGCTCTTGAGGCGCAACGACTCGGGACCGCCGCCCTGGAGGACCTCGAGAACGTCCCGGGCCTCGAGGATCGGACCGATGCCGTGACCGATCGGCTGCTCGCCGCGGGTGATCGTACACTCGATTTCCATGCCGAAGTGAGCCCCCACCTGCTTGAAGTCCCACGCGAGTTCGCGCGCGCTGGCCAGCGACTCCACCTTGGCGCCCTCCCCGTAGGGCACGTCGATGACGACGTGTGTGGACCCGGCGCTTTCCTTCTTCGAGAGGACGGACGCGATCACCTGTCCCGGCGGGTCGAGGGAGAGCGGGTTCTCGGCGCGGATGATCTTGTCGTCGACGGGCGAGATGTCGAGGGCGCCACCCCAGGCCAGACAGCCGTCGGTCTCCCCCACGATCGACTTGAGTTCGTCCAGGTCGAAGGCCACGTCGCAGAACACCTCCATCGTGTCGGCGGTGCCGGCGGGCGAGGTGATCGCCCGCGAGGACGTCTTCGGGATGGTCACGCCCGCGGCGGCGACGATCGGGACCACGATCGGCGTGACCCGGTTGCCCGCGACGCCGCCGATCGAGTGCTTGTCGGCGATGACGTCGTTGTTCCACTCGATCACGTCGCCGACCTCGGTCATCGCCTCGGTGAGGTTCTTCGTCTCCTCGAAGGAGAGCCCCTCGGAGTAGATCCCGGCGACGTACGCGCTCAACTCGATGTCGCTGAGACGATCCTGGTCGATGTCCTCGATGATGGTCCGGAGGTCGTCGGCCTCGAGTTCGACGCCGTTGAGTTTCTTCTTGATGTAGTGGACCGATCCCGGCTTCGGGGCGTGGGTCACGTCGACCGCGCCGTCGATGTGCCCGAGTCGCCGGGTCACCCCGAGGGTCCCCTCGGCGACGATCTCGTCGGTCACCTCGACGATGCCGATGTGGGTTTCGCCGTTCCAGTGGATCTGGATCCGGTCGAGGGGGTTGACCCCGAGTTCCTCCGCGTCGGACCCGTTGAGGATCACCGTCGGGGCACGGGTTCCGAGATCGACGTTCTCCGCGTCGAATTTCATGCCCTCCGCCTTCGGCCGGCGGACGTAAAACGTCGGTGGCTGTTGGGGAGTCCCGCCTTACGTGAACGGATTGACCGGGGTCTCTAGGCGAGTGACGGCTTCGATCACGTCGAAGTCGTCGTCGAAGGAGTACAGGTACTCGACGTCCTCGCGTTCCATGTACGCGGCGATGGTCGCGTCACCGAACGACAGGTCCTCGTAGGTCTCGAACAGTTCGACGGCACGGTAGAAGTCCTTCTGGGCGGAATGAACGAGCTCGAAGCCTGCCGAAGCAGCGAGGCGGTTCCAGAGGTCGACCGCAATGTCGTGGCGCTGTCGTTCGTGGATCCAGTTCAGCGCCTCCAGCAGAACGTAGTTCGTGACTCGTGACGTCGGGAGGTCACCGCTATCGATTGCGTAGACGATTTCCACGGCCCGTTCGTGGCGACTATCAGCGCTCGTATCCTTGTAGTCGATGAGGACGTTGGAATCGAGAACTGTAACCGGCATTCAGGCGCCCCCCGTGAACGAAGGGTCCTCCTCGTGTCCGGCGAGATCGTGGGTTTCGAGACTGTCTCCACCCATCGCGGCCTTCATGTCATCGTCTTCGAACGCGCCGTAGCGCTGTCGGACGACCTCCACGGAGAGGTTCCCTTCCTCGTCGACGTTCCAGCGGATCTTGTCGCCAGCTTCGATGTCCAGACGACGGCGAAGCGACGCCGGAATCGTGACCATACCCCGGTCACTGACCGTCGTTTCCTCGGGGTGGCCTTCGGACGCCATAGTCGACAGTATCGGCCTTCTCGTAATACATGTTTCGCCACATGTGGCTTCCTACCCCGGCAAGACGATGTTGATCGCGCCGACGACGATCCCGATGCAGGTCAGCGTCCCGTCGAAGCCGTTGGAGATGAAATACCGGCGGGAGATCGACCGGACGTCCTCGTCCCGCAGGAGTTCACGGTAGGGCTCGAGTCTCGACGACACGGCTAGTCAGTCCTGGTGGGTCGGGCTCTCCTCGACCAGGCGGTCGCCGCAGGCGATCTCGTCGACCGAGTGGATCGTCCCGCCGAGGTCCTCGATCGTCTCCTCGACCGCCCGGACGTCGATCGTGTCCCCCTCGATCGTGAGTTTGAGGGTCTGTACCTGTTTGTCCGTCTCGAGCAGCCCGACGTTCACGCCGTCGACGCCATCCACGTCCGCGACCGACCGCGCGAACGCGACGTTCTCCACGTCGTGTGGCTTGAGCAGGTCGAGCACGAGCCGTTTGATCGAACTCATCGTGGCCGATCGTTGACGAGGCGGGCGCTTAACTCTGGCCCGGATGCGTCCGGGACCCGGGACGGGTCTTTCCGTCCGAGGCGACTCCTTCGCCGGCTTCTGAACGCTTTTGCACGGACGGCCCGTTGTGGGCGGTATGTTGACACGCGTCCCCGACGCGGAGTTCGAGGACCGCCTCGCGGCCGTCCGCGACCGGCTGGGCGAGCGCGACGCCGACGCCGGCGTCTGGTTCGGCGCGACGAGCATCGAGTACCTCACCGGCTTCGCGCACATCCAGACGGAGCGCCCCGTCGTCCTCGCGGTCACCGAGGAGCGCAGCGAGATCACCGTCCCCCGACTCGAGGTCGAGCGTGTCGAACCCAATCCCCGGATCGACGCGGTGCATTCCTACTTCGACTATCCGAGAAGCGACCCGATCGGGACCGCCGCGGAGATGCTCGACGGGATGGGCGTCGAGTCGGTGCTCGCCGACGCGGAGAGCGCGCCGGGCGTGATGGGGTACGAGGGGCCGTCGCTCTCCGAGTACGTCGCGGTCGAGACCCAGTCCTGGGTCGACCGAATGCGCTGGGCCAAGTCCGACGCCGAGGTCGACCTGATCCGCCAGTCCGCGCGCTGGGCGAACCTCGCCCACCGCTACCTCGCGGACTTCACCGAGGTCGGCGCCCACCCGGCGACGGTGAGCCAGCGCGCCTCGATGGAGGGGTCGCGGGCGATGCTCGACGCGCTGGGCGAGGAGTACGCCGTCCGGACCCGCGGCGACGGCCCGGTCCACGCCGGCTACATCAGCGCCGAGGAGACGGCGCTGCCCCACGGCCACACGCCCAACCAGCGCCTGGAGGAGGGCGACGTCCTCATCACCGGCGCGTCGGCGAACGTGGACGGCTACTTCTCGGAACTCGAACGGACCATGTTCGTCGGCGAGCCGAGCGAGGAGGACGAGCACTACTTCGAGCTCATGCTCGAGGCCCAGACGATCGCCATCGAGGCGCTCGGGCCGGGCGTCGAGATCGCCTCCGTCGACCAGCAGGTGTGGGACTACTTCGAGGAGCAGGGCGTCACCGACCTCGCGCGCCACCACGTCGGTCACAACATCGGGCTCGGCGGGCACGAACCGCCGTACCTCGACCGCGGCTGGGGCGAGCACTGCGAGGCCGACGCGACCGACGTCGACGCCGAGGACGTGACGATGGAACCGGGGCACGTCTACACCATCGAGCCCGGCATCTACACCGACGAGGCCGGGTATCGCCACTCCGACACCGTCGCCGTCACCGAGGACGGTATCGATCAGCTGACGTACTTCCCGCGGGACCTCGACGGGAACGTCATCCGGGCCTGAGGCGCGGACGAGTTTCGGCTCTCGTTCCCGATTTCCCCCCGATCGGCAGCAAACGCCGTCGGTATCGCCTCCCTGTCCGCCATCGAGGCCGGCCTGCAACCGGCAAATTCAAGTCAAATTTACCTAATCACAATGTAGTGGCAGTATCGTTCGACCTGTTCGGCACGCTGGTCGCCGTCGACCGACCGGACGATCCCGCGAGGGCGGTCGCCGGGTCGCTTCGCGAGCGGAACGTCCGGGTCCCGGACGGCTGGGCGGACGCCTACCGCGAGCCCCACGTCGACGCGCCCGAAGGGGCCGAGGTCCCCCTGCCAGCGCACGTCGCCGCGGCGCTCCACAGTCGCGGCGTGGACGTCCCCGACAACGCCGCGCGCCGAGCGGTCGTTTCGGCGTTCGACCCCGAGGTGACCGTCCGCGACGGCGCGCTCGAGGGAGTCGAGCGGGCGGGGGAGCGCGGCCCGGTCGGCCTGTGCTCGAACTGCGCGGTCCCTGAACTCGTGCCGCGCACGCTCGTCCGCGCGGGCCTGCGGGGCTCGTTCGACGCGGTCGTCACGAGCGTCGCCTGTGGGTGGCGCAAGCCTCATCCACGGATCTTCGAGACGCTCGCCGAGCAACTCGACGTGGAGCCCGCGTCGCTCGTCCACGTGGGCGACGACCCGCGAACCGACGGTGGCGTCGAGGCTCTCGGCGGGCGATTCTGCGATGTAACCGAGACGCCGCTACCCGATGTAGCGAGCGCCTTCCGTTCCGACCACAGGGGGGCCGACCCGTGCCCCTGACGGCCGCTGGCGCGGTCGTGTTGGCGCTCGTACTCGACCTGGGGGTCGGCGAACCACGCGACACCTTCCATCCTGTCGCGTGGTTCGGCCGCCTCGTCGCCCCCATCGACCGCGAGTGGGATCACCCCGGACTCGCAGGCACGATTGCAGCCCTGGCACTGCCCC
>JBLGCL010000046.1:0-17497 GCA_047617305.1 Natronomonas sp. | reverse complement strand
GCCTTGATCCGCCGGCTGGTCGGTAACACCGTGAACACCCCCATCAGGACGGCCGGGACGCCGATCCCCCCGAGCAGGCCCGCGATCTTCCGGGCGCCGTACAGGTCGACGCCGAACCCGGACAGGACGCCGGTCGAGGCGATGAGGATGGCCAGCAGCGTCAGCCCGACGCCGCCCACGAACAGCCCGGTGCCGAGGTACAGCCGCTGTAACTCGGGCCCCTCGCTCGTCTCTTCGTACACCTCAGCGAGGCTGGTCATAGCAACGTATTCGGCCTTCTCCGTCAAAAGAGTCCGTCAGACGCACGGCAGACGAACGGGAAAATCGAGCGGATATCGGTCCGACGCGGCCGATCCGATCGAACGGGTTCGTGACTCGTCGAAACGAAAGGTTCAATCGCCGTCACTGACATAGCACATAGCATCCACCCATGTCCGACGAGGAAGCCGAGGAAGCGGGGCCGGCCGTCGAACTCGGAGACGGCGAACCGGTCGAAGGTGCGCCGCTCGCCAGGATCGCGTCCCGGCTGACCTGGCCCCAGGAGAAGACCGCCATCGAACGCAAGGAAGGGGACGCCGTCGTCCGAACGCCGGACGGGCCGCGGGAACTCCGCGACGTGCTCGATTCGGTCGACCGGACCTACTTCGATCGCCGGCAGACGTTCGTCGAGGCGGTCCGGGACGTCATCGGCGACGGCCCCGTGCCCACCGGCGACTCGGAATAGGGACGTGTCCGACGTCGACGCTCACCGCTGGCCGAGGATTCCCCTCGACGTTGCCCGTGGTCTACTGGACCGTCTCTCGTGGATCCAGCGGGCGCTCCTCGCCGGCGCGATCATCACGGTGCTGTGGATGGAGACGCTGCACCCGGGGCTGAACCAGCGGCTCCTCCGTGACGGGCTCCTCTTCGGCGTCCTGCCGCTGCTCCTGGCGTCGCTCCACGGTCGGCGCCTGGGCTGGCGGATCGACCGCCGGGCGATCAGGAACACCCTCCTCCTCGCGCTGTTCGTGCTCCCGTTCTACGTCGTCGGCTCGTCGCTGCCCACGATTCGAGCCTACTACCCGATGTGGAGCACGTCGGCCGCGCCGGCCGTCTTCGTCCCCCACGCGATCAAGCTCTTCCTCCTGGCGCTGGCGACCGAGACCTACTACCGCGGGTTGCTCTGCGTCGGCGTCCGCGAGATCGGCCCGAAGGCGGCGTTCATCAGCCCGGTCGTCTACGCGTTCCATCACTTCACCAAGCCGCCGATCGAACTCCTGCTCTCGGGGCCGACCGACGTCCTGTTCGGCCTCGTCGACTACGACGCCGACTCGATCCTCCCGTCGGCGGTGGCCCACGGCGCCGGACTGGTGTTGCTCGACTGGCTCGTCCTGCACGACCCGATCCTCCCGCCCGAGACCGTCGTCCGGTGGCTGCAGTGGCTGCCAGTCCACCTTTGAGCGGGACGGCCTCGCGTCGACGTCCCCTCAGTAGACGCTCGCGTCCTCGAACCGTCCGTCGTAAGCGATGTGACGGGGATGCGTGGGCTCGGTCCCGGAGAGGAACAGCCGATCGAGCTTCTCCCAGGTGTTCTCGTAGACCAGGTGGCCGAGTTCGGCCAGTTGCCGCCGCCGGTAGCGGGGCCCGTTCCGGCGGACGACGCGCTCGACCTCGCCGTTCTCGACGGCGTCGATCAGGGCCGCCTCGTCGTCGACGGGGTCCTCGAACTCGGTCCAGGCCATCCCCACCGTGTCGGACAGGTGCGCGTAGGAGGAGGCGAACGGCTGGCGGTCGACCGTCTCGAGAACGTCGCGGGCCCGCCGTTCGTGCCAGGGGAGGAACTTCGGGTTGTACAGCTCGATCCCGTCGATCGCGTCCCGGTATCGGTGGACGTCGATGGCCGACAGGCCGATCGAGAGGTAGGTCGGGTGCGGAACGAGGACCGTCGCGTCCTGTCGCTCGAACTCCTCGACGGCAGCCTCGAGGGTGATGAAATCGGGCACCGGATCCGAGAGGCCGAGCGCGAGGACGTGCTTGCGGGAGCGCCAGTCCCCGGCGAAGACCTCGCGAGCCGGGACGACGAGCAGGTCGTCGTCCGAGAAGCGACGGGCCCGCTCGCGGATCTCCGGCAGTCGGGAGAAGTGCGGGGCGTACACGACCGCGTCCATTCCCCGGCGTTTCGCCAGGGTGACGACCTCGTCGTCGAGGACCTTCACGTGCATGTCGACTCGGAACGGCGAGGCTGTCACGTCCGGGGCTTCAAACCGGGGATAATTATGGATTCTGATCGTGGCCGCCGCTCCGCCCCCGGCCGGCGTCGCCAGACATATATCGTTCCCACGCGTGGGCCGGAACGATGGCCTGGGAATGTGGCATCGACGGGTGCGGTGCCGTCTACGAGGGCGTCGAGGAACTCATCGTTCACCAGGCGACGCGACACGAACGCCACGAGTGCAAGGTCTGTGGCACGGTCGTCCCCGACGGCTACCCGGCGTTCCGTCATGCCTTCACCGAACACACCCGCGCCGAATACGTCCGCGCCTACGGCGCCAGTTCCGAGGAGATCCGCCGGCGAGAGGAACTCCTCGAGACGGTCGAGGAGACGGCCGATCTGGAAGCCGTCGCCGAGCGTCTCGGCGACAGCAAGGGCGGCCAGCGCTTCACGGGTGGCGCCTCCGAATCCTACTGAGTGTCGACGCCGGTGACCTCGAACCGGGCGCCGCCACGGTCGCCCTCGGCCGCCGTTATTTGCCACCCGTGAGCCTGGACGATCTCCTCGACGATCGCGAGGCCGAACCCGGTTCCGTTTTCGTGCGAGGTGTATCCCGGTTCGAACACCTGCCCGCGCTCGTCGGGTGGGATGCCGGGCCCGTCGTCGGCGACGTAGAAGCCGTCCTCCGCCAGGTCCCCCACGGTGATACGAACGCCGTCACCGCCGTGTTCCACCGCGTTCCGGAAGAGGTTCTCGAGGGCGCGCCGGAGCCGGTCGGCGTCCGCGAGCACGGTCGCGGTCGTCTCGACCTCGAGGGCGGCCGCGGTCGTCTCGACGGTCGTCCAGCACTCCTCGACCAGCGCGGCGAGGTCGATCGGTTCGAGGGCCTCCGTCTCGACGGTCGTCCCGTGGCGAGCCATCGCGAGGACGTCGTCGATGATCGTCTCCATCCGCTCGAGCGACGTCGCGACCTCGTCGAGGTGGTCGCTGTCGCACTCCATCGCCGCCAGTTCGAGTTCGCCGCTGGCGACCGTGAGCGGGTTGCGGAGGTCGTGGGAGACGATGCTCGCGAACTCATCGAGGCGCTCGTTCTCGCGGCGGAGGCGTTCGCGCTGGGATCGCAACGACCGCTCGTGATCGAGGCGCTGGAGGGCTTCCCGGGCGTGCCCGACGAGGAGTTCGGCGAGTTCGCGGTCCGACTCGTCGAAGGCGGCCACCTCGCGGGACACCGCCTGGAACGTGCCGATGTCGGCGATCGGAACCGTCAACGCGGACCGGTACTCGGGGTCGGCGGGGGTGATCTCGTACTGCCGGAGGTCGTCGACCAGGATGGTTTCCCGCCGTTCGAACGCCCGGGTGGCGAAGGTGTCCTCCTCGAGCGGCGTCTCCTCGTAGTAGCTCCCGTTGTCGAGGTCCAGCGTCCAGGCGCGCTGGATCAGGGCGTCGTCCTCGAGGACGTCGACGGCGACGAGGTCGAAATCGAGGATGCCCTCGGCCGCCGTCACCAGGGTGTCGTACACCTCCTCCTCGGAGTCGGCAGCCTCGAGGTCCGCCGCTGCGTCGTGGAGCGCGGCCAGCGCGCGTTCGCGCTGCTTCTGGCCGGTGACGTCCCGCATCGTCGCGATGGTCCCGCGAACGGTTCCGTCCTCGCCCTCGATCGGGGCGTATCGGATGTCGAGGTGTCGTTCGCCCTCGGTGGGATGCTCCCGGGCCATCTCGTACCGAACGGGCTCGCCCTGGAGAGCGGTCTCGATCCGGGGGCGGATCTCCTCGTACTCCGCCGGTTCGACGACCGCCGTGACCGGTCTCCCCGCGAGATCGACGTCTTCGCAGCCGTGGTAGCGACAGTAGGCGTCGTTCGCGAACAGGTAGTCGTGGTCGGTGTCGATCGCGGCGACGAGGTCGAACGAACTGTCGATCGCCAGCTTGTATCGCCGCAACTCCCGCCGGTCCTCCTTGCGGTCGGTGACGTCGCGGGCGACGGTGTGCACGTAGGGCTCGCCGTCCACCTCGATCGCCCGGTTGTTGAACTCCACGTCGACCTTGGATCCGTCGGCGCGCAACAGTTTCGCCTCGGTCGTCACGGCCTCGCCCTCGAGGATCCGGTCGTGATACTCCTCGTACGCGTCGAGGTCCTCCGCCTCGTGGAGGTCCGGGATCCGCATGGAGAGCAGCTCCTCACGGCCGTACCCGGTCAGGTCCGTCGCCGCGTCGTTGACTCGCATCAGGTTCGCGTCGCGATCGCTGATGAGGATGGCGTCCCGTGCGCCCTCGACGAGCGCCTCGTTCCACTCCCGCTCGGTCTCGAGGGCCCGTTCGCGCGCCTTGCGGTCCGTGACGTCGGTGATGAACCCCTCGAGCGCCTCGACGTCGTCGTCCGCCGACGTGACGGCCCGGCCCCGTTCCCAGACCCACCGTTCCCCTCCCCCGGCCGTTCGAACCCGGTAGGTGAGCGTGAACGGCTCGTCGTCCCGGACGGCCTCCTGCACGGTCGTCCAGACGTCGTCGCGATCGTCGGGGTGGACGACGTCCGTTCCCCAGTCGACCGCCCCGGACTCGAGGGCCTCGGCCGAGTGGCCGACGAGGTCCTCGGCGTCGCCGCGGACGATCTCCATGGGCCAGCCCGGCGCGTTCCGACAGCGGTACACGATCCCAGGCAGGTTGCTGATCAGCGTCGACAGCCGTCGTTCGTGTTCCTTGCGCTCGGTGACGTCCCGGACGGTCCCCAGCAGCCGGTCCCGGCCGCCGATCTCCGCGCGTTCGAGGGTGACGTCGACCCAGATCCGGTCACCTTCGGCCGTCACCAGCGGCCACTCGAACGCGTGCGTTCCCGCCCCTACCGCCGTCTCGAAGTGGTTCTCGGCCCGACCGGGCGAATACCCGTCGACGTCCGCGGTCAGGTTCTCGAACGAGAGTTCCGGGTCCTCCCCGACCTCGCACCCGATCAGGTCGTAAAATCGCCGGTTCGCGGCGACGAGTTCCCGACCCCCGACGTCGTGGACGACCATGCCGACCCCCGCCTTCTCGAACACCTCCTCGTAACTCAGCCGTGCCCGGAAATGGGAGACCGCCTCCGCGATCCGGTTGGCCAGCAGCTCGTACTGTCCGGTCCCGGCGGTCTTCTGGATGTAATCGGTGACGCCGGCCGAGATGGCCTCGCCGGCGACGGACTCGCTCCCCTCCCCGGTAAACAGGACGAAGGGCAACCTGGGATATCGCTCGCGAACGGCTTCGAGCAACTCGAGCCCGTCCATGCCCGGCATCCGGTAGTCCGAGACGAGGCAGTCGACGTCGGTCGATTCGAGTCGATCCAGTGCCGCCCGGGCCCGCGTCTCGGTGAGCACTTCGAAGCGGTCGTCCTCCCGCTCGAGAAACTCGGCCGTGAGGTCGGCGAAGTCGGGGTCGTCGTCGACGTGTAATATCGTGATCGATTCCCCGTCCCCGGCAGTCATTGCTGTCGTACCCTTCACCGGTGGTCTATCTGTATCTTTGGGCCACGTCACGGATCCGTCGTCCGGGGACGTGTTGGGCGGGTACGCTCGTTTCTCCGTCCAGCTCTCCCGGATGGACGTCGTCCCTCTCCCCGGCACCAATCGAGTGGTTCGTCGGCGGCATCGATACCGAATATATCAGGGACGATCGCTATATATCTTCGAGAGATTCCCCACAGGAGGAAACAGAACCATGACGAATCTCAGCCGACGAAAGACACTCAAAACGATCGGGGTCGGAACGCTTGCGAGCATCGGTGCCACCGGCTTGGTCGCCGGTCGCGGTCCGGGGGATCGAGGTGGCGACGACGCGAAACTCCGCGTGGCCCACGCCGTACCTGACGCCCCCGCCGTCGACGTGCTGGTCGACGGTAACGTCGCCGTGGAAGACCTCGCGTTCGGTGACGTTACCGGTTACCGTGAGCTGGCTGCGGGCGAGTACGACATCGCCATCAACGTGGCCGACACGGACACCACCGTCTTGGGCACCACGGTCGAGCTGCCGGCCGAAGACTTCACGGCCGCCGCGACTGGCAATCTCAGCCCCGAGGGTGACGAACCCGGCTTCGACCTGGACGTCTTCGAGGACAAACTCGGCGTGATCGGCGAGGGCGATGGCCGCGTCCGGGCGTACCACCTCTCGCCGGACGCCCCGGCCGTCGACGTCGCTGTCGCCGGCGAGGACGGCGAGCCGGCCGTGTTTCTCGCGCAGGACATCGAATTCGGCGAGGCCGGTCCGAACGTCGAGGTCGCCGCTGGGACCTACCCGGTGGCTGTCTATCCCGCCGGCGGCGATACCCCCGTGTTTGGACCGGTCGACGTGACGGTCGAAGAAGGTCAAGTGCTGAGCGCCTTTGCCGAGGGCGAACTCGATCCCGAGGGTGACGAGGACGGCTTCGGGCCGGTGCTGGTCTACGAAGAGGCCGCGCCCTTCGGGCGCGGACGCGGTCGGTCGGGCGCCGGGCGTCCGTTCTGATCGTCCGAACCGGCGAACTCCGCATTCTTTCGACCACGTCGCGGCGAGCCGGCGGCTCCGAAATCGAAACGTCCGACCGGAGAAACGTCCAGTACGGCGACGGTTCGTCGAGACGAGCGTCGGAACGGGCTTACCGCTCCTCGCTGTCCAGCACGCGGATCTGGTCCCCGCGGACGGTGACCGGAATCGGGACCGTCGCCTCGTAGAGTTCGACCGTGACCTGGTCCTTGCTCTCGTCGATGCGCTGGACCTGGGCCTTCTCGCCCTTGAACGGTCCGGCGATGAGCTCGACGATGTCGCCCTCGGCGATGCCCTCGACGTCGGGCTTGGGCGAGAGGAAGTGCTCGACCTCGGAGATGTCCGACTCGCCCGGCACGAGGTTCCGGGCGTGGGGAATCTCGTCGAGGTATCGTTGGATGATTCCGGAGTCCTCGGCCTCGACCATGACGTAACTGGTCAGCGAGTCCGGCGCGAGGGCGGCGTGGATCCGCTCGTCCTCGCGGTTCATGATCATGTCGGCGACCGTGCGCTCCTGGCTCGCGGTGGTTTTGACGGCGTAGATCGGCATGGTCTCACGCTCCCAGCGGGCCCATGACCAGGAAGATGAGGAAACCGAGCAGCCCAACGAGCAGGATGCCGGCCCCGGCGATCTTGGCGATCTGGGAGAACTCCTCCCAGGAGGGGGTGCTGGCCATCTTCAGCACCCTGGCGTACGAACTCAGGTCCGTCGGGACTTGCATACTCCCAGGTTGCGGATGGGGCTTTTTCTATCTATTGATCAGCCGACGAGGGCCCGCCGCGCCACTCGAACCCGTCACCGTCGTCTCGACGACGCCGAACGGCCGGGGAGAAAGGGCACCGCAAACCGGTCGATTCCGCCTGCTCGTCCCGTCGATCAGTCGACGTAGTCGATGTCCTGAATGGACTGGCGGGCGGCGGACTGGGCCTCCTCGCTCCCGCCGTAGATCTGTGGCGACTCGACGCCGGTGACGACGATCATCGTCCGCATTTCGCCCTCGAGGGTTTCGTCGATGGACGTGCCCCAGATGATGCGGGCGTCGGGGTCGATCCGGTCGTAGATCTCCTCGACGACCCCTTCGGCCTCCTCGATGGACATGTCCGAACCGCCGGTGACGTTGACGAGCGCCGAGGTGGCGCTGGAGATGTCGACGTCGAGCAGCGGCGAGCGAAGCGCGGACTTCACCGAGTCCGAGGCCTTCGCCTCTGAGTCGGACTCGCCCAGCCCGATCATGGCGACCCCACCGCGTTCCATCACGGTTCGCACGTCGGCGAAGTCGAGGTTGACCAGCCCCGGCTTGGTGATGAGTTCGGTGATGCCCTTGACCGAACGCATCAGCACCTCGTCGGAGACCTTGAACGCCTGTTTGACGGGGAGTTTCCCGACGGAGTCGAGCAGGCGGTCGTTGGGCACGACGATGGCCGTGTCGGAGACGTCGCGCAGCCGCTCCAGTCCGGCCTCCGCGTTCGTCCGCCGGACCTCGCCCTCGGCGGTGAACGGCGTCGTCACGATGGAGATGGTGAGCGCTCCCGCCTCGCGGGCGGCCTTCGCGACGACGGGCGCCGCGCCGGTCCCCGTGCCGCCGCCCAGGCCGGCCGTGACGAACACCATGTCCGACCCCTCGATGCTCTCGTAGATCTCCTCCTGGGTCTCGAGCGCCGCTTCCTCGCCGACCTGGGGGAGCGAGCCGGCACCGCGACCCCCGGTCTTGTCCTCGCCCATGAGGATCTTCTCGTCGGCCTCGACGTCGACCAGGTGCTGGACGTCGGTGTTGGCGGCGACCAGTTTGGCGCCGTGGATGCCCTCCTCGAACATCCGGTCGATGGTGTTGCTGCCCGCGCCGCCACAGCCGACCACGGTGATGTTCGTCTCGAGTTCCTCCAGGACCTCCTCGAGTTCCTCGTCGGTCAGTTCCCCGGTACTGGTTGGGTCGGTTCCGTCGGCGGTACCGGGAGCGGCGTCCTCGGAACTGTCCCCATCCTCCGCGTCGTCGATGGCCTCATCAACGATAGAGTCCATTCTTGCCCCCCTGTAGAATACCCAGGGTAATTATCTTTCCCATATTGTCAGACGCACGCATGACGCGCAACCCGGAGAGACGGCGGTCTGGACGGGGGATCCTGCGGATAGGCCCGAATTATCAAACGGTATTCATTAACGGGCCCGCTACGTCGGGAACCGCGTCGTTCGCTCGACGTGAACGTCCTCCGGTTCGACCGTCTGCCCGTCCACGTCGACGGACTGCCCGGCGGACAGCTGGCCGAACTTGGGCCCTTCGGGAACGCCGCGTTCGCGCGCCAGCGCGGGATCGAACGCGGTCTCCTCCGCGACGACCGCGTCGGGACCGATCTCGACGTGCTCGTAAGTCCGCTCGAGGATCGCCGCCAGGTCCCGGACGATGGCGTCGGAGGCCGCTTCGTCGGCGACGGCGGCCCGTCCCACGGCCCGGGTGCCGCCGTGTTCGGTTTCGAAGGCGACGGCGTTGTCCGCGACGGCCTCGCGGCTCGCCTCGGGGTCGATCCCCTGGGCCTCCGCGAGCAGGTCCCCGGGCAGGTCGACGACCTGGAACTCCTCCGCCACGACCCGCCCCAGGCGGAGCCCCTCGTCGATGGTCGCGAGGGCCTCCTCGAGTCGCTCGACCAGCCCGAGCGGCCGGTCGCCGACCTCCCGGAGCCAGGTCTCGCTCACGACGCGGTACCCGAGGTCCTCCACGACGCGCTCGATCGCCGGGTACTCGCCGTCGACGACGGCGTAGGTGGTGCCGCTCCGGCCGAACGCCCGCCGGATGACATCGCGGTTGACCTCGGCCTCGGGGTCGCCCATGTCGTCGATGGCCCAGTCGGCGGCGATGTGACCGACCGACCACGGCGTCTCCCGGACGATCCGCTCGAACCGCGGGACGTAGTGGCTGCCGCCGAACCCGACGAACGCCCTGTCGGTGCGGCCCTCGACCCCCCGGAGGGCCAGTATCGAGCGGGCGACGGCCTCGGCGGCGTCCGCGTCCTCCCACTGCGGTTCGGCGCTGCCGACCTCGGCGAACATGGCCGGGACGCCGACGCGGGAGGGGCCGTGGTGGGTGCACTCCATGCCGACGTCGTACCCGTCGGGGACGTGGTCCTCGAACGCCTCGAGGAGCCGGCCGTGGGCGTTGGGGGCGGCCGCCGGGAGGTCCCGGTCGCGACCGCCGAACTCCGCGGGCCCGAAGTTGCCCGGGCAGTGGGCCGTCAGCAGTGGGCCGGTTTCCCCCGAGTGACGCGAGGCGAACACGACCAGCGAGGGGTCGTCGAAGGCCTCCGCGACGTCCTCGAGGTAGAGGTGGAGTTCGTCGAACTCGCGCAGTTCGAACTCCTCGGTCCGGTAGACGGTTCCGCCGCCGTCGGCGTCCAACAGGGACTCGTCCTCGTGGCGCTCCCAGTCGGCGAGATCGAGGAGATGCTCCCCGATGCGTTCGGACGCCGAATCCGCCCGGGAAACGACGATGGCGATCACGACCCCACGTCCGTACGGGACCGGCTAAAACGCGTCGGAACGCCGCGCCGGCGACCGCGAAACGTGTCACAGGGTCGTGTGCCATAGAACCCCACGTCGGACGGAGATGGAACGGCTTAACTGCGGGTCGAAAGCTAGTATCCCGTACATGCAGACGCCGCTGGCACTCACGCCGCTGTCGACCGCGACGACGGCGGTGAACACGGTCCTGTTGCTCGGTGCGTTCGGCCTGCTATTGATCGGGGCCGAAATCTTCACGAACGGCGTGGAATGGCTGGGAAACCGTCTCGGGGTGTCCGAAAGCGCGACGGGTAGCATTCTCGCGGCCGTCGGAACGGCGCTGCCGGAGACGATGATTCCGGTGATCGCGATCCTCAGCGCCCAGTTCGGGAGCGGGAGCCAGGGCGCCGCCGACTCGGTCGGCGTCGGTGCCATCCTCGGCGCCCCGTTCATGCTCGCGACCATCGCGATGTTCCTGATCGGGATCTCGGTCCTGTACTTCTCGAACCGGCGCTCCTACGGCGACGAGTTTCACTTCAACGACGTTTCGACGCGGCGGGACCTGACCTTCTTCCTCACGGGATACACGCTGGCGTTTATCGCCGCGCTCGTCCAATCGAAGATGATCTCCACCGCTATCGGTATCGTCCTCGTCGGTCTCTATCTTACCTACCTCTACCGGACCCTCAAGGCCGGCGGGATGGTCGGCAGCGATGACCTCGAGGACCTCATGGTCGGGAAGGTCGTCGAGAAGGGCGAAGAACCGATTCCGCAGGTGGGCGTGAACGGCGATCATGCCTCGAATCCGGGGACAGCGATCACCCTCTTCCAGACGCTCCTCGCGCTCGGGATCATCATCGGCGGCGCGCACCTGTTCGTCAACGAGGTCGAGTGGGCCGCAGACGCCATCGGGATGCCCTCGGCCGTCGTCGCCCTCCTGCTCGCTCCGCTGGCGACCGAACTCCCCGAGAAGTTCAACAGCATTATCTGGATCTCCCGGGACAAGGACACGCTCGCCATCGGGAACATCACGGGCGCGATGGCCTTCCAGGGGACCCTCCCGGTGACCCTGGGTATCCTGTTCACCTCCTGGAACCTCAAGCTCCACTGGGGGACCCCGGGTTTCCTCAACGCGGTCTCCGCCATCCTCGCGATCGTTAGCGGTGGCATCCTCTACATGCGCGCCCGGAACGTTCAGCAGGGCAACATGAGTCCCCGTCCCTTCCTCATTGGCGGTCTTTTCTACCTGGCGTTCCTCGTCATCGTCGTCTATCACGTCGTAATCCTCGGCGTTAGCGCTGCTGGCGGACACTGACGGCCCCGGACCTCGATCGACTGGACCCGTTTTCCCGCTCCGGACCGCGGCACTGAAACCCCTCGACCGTCCAGGGGCGTTCATGCAGGTTTATGCCCTCGTCGGGAATCCCGTCGGGCACTCGCTGTCGCCCCCGATGCACGAGGCGGCCTACGACGCGACCGGGGTCGACGCCCGGTACGTCACCTTCGAACCGGACCCGGAGGACCTCGACGCGGCGATCCGAGGTGCCGACGCACTCGGCGTCAGGGGGCTGAACGTCACCGTCCCGTTCAAGGAGCAAGTGCTGGAGACGGGGGTGGTCGAACCGGACGCCCTCGCCGATCGCATCGGCGCCGTCAACACGATCGACTTCGCCGGCGACCGCCCGACCGGCCACAACACCGACGCCGAGGGAGCCAGACGGGCACTCGTCGAGCAGGGTGGCGCCGACCTCGACGACGCGACCGCGGTCGTCGTCGGGGCGGGCGGCGCCGGCCGGGCCGTCGCGTTCGCCCTCGCCGACGCCGGCGCGGCCGTCAGCGTCGCCAACCGGACGACCGAACGCGCGACCGCGCTCGCCGACGACCTCCCGGCCGTCGCGGATCCGACCGGCCATCCGCTCGGTGCGCTGGCGGACCGGCTCGAGGAGGCAGACGTCCTCGTCAACGCCACCAGCGTCGGGATGGAGGAAGACGCCTCGCCCGTTCCCGCCGACGCGCTCCACGCCGACCTGACCGTCCTCGACGCGGTGTACCGACCGCCGGAAACCCGACTGCTTCGGGACGCCGACGGGGCGGGGGCGACGACGGTCGACGGCGCGTGGATGCTGCTCTACCAGGGCGCGGCCGCGTTCGAGCGCTGGACCGGCGAATCGGCCCCGATCGACCGGATGAACGCCGCCCTCCGGGATCGGTTGTAGCCGTCCGCCCCACGCCTCCGGTTTTTAAGTGCCACCGCATCCTACGTCGGCACAATGACACTGCTGGACAAGTTGAAGTCGTGGCTCGGACTGGAACGATCCGAACGCGAGGAGCAACCCGGCCGCGACGTCGGCGTGACCGTCGAGCGGGAACCGGACGAGCCGTCGACCGAAACCGAGGCCGCCGTCAAGGGGACGGAGGAGCCGGGATCCGAGGCGGAAACGGAGCCGGGAGCCGAGACGGCCGGGACGAGCGAAGCCGACACCGGGACGGGGGACACCGCCGAACCGGGGGCGGAGAAAGCGGACCCAGCCGAAGAAGCGACCGACGTCACCGACATCAAGGGCATCGGACCGGCCTACGCGGACCGACTCTCGGAGGCCGGCGTCCGGAGCGTGGCGGACCTCGCGGACGCCGACCCCGAGGAACTCGCCGCGGAGACCGACATCTCGGCGACCCGCATCGAGAACTGGATCGAACAGGCGAGCGTCCGCTGACCCGTTGCCAGCGGGACGGCCTGCCGTTTCGACTCCGAAACTCCGTTATACGGCCGCCGCCTCGTGGTGGCCATGTCCGAACCGACGGTCGTAACTACCGAACGCGACTTCTCGGAAACCGCCGGGGGCGCCCCGACCGGGGCTCGCGTCCCGGTCGAGGTCCGCCTGTCGGTGGCGGACCCCTTCGATGCCTACCGTCGCGCTCGCGAGGGCGGTGTCGGCTGCGTCCTCGAAACGACCGGCGGCCAGCGGGGCTGGGGGTACTTCGGCGTCGATCCGATCGACCGACTGACCGTCACGGAGGACGCCGTCGCCCGGGACGGCGGGGCCGCGACGCTGGCCGCCCTCCAGGGGCTCCTCGACGGCGAGACGCTCGTCCGGGGCGAGTGCGAGCTGCCCTACCCCTGCGGCGCCGTCGGCTGGCTCTCGTACGACGTCGCCCGCGAACTGGAGGACCTCCCGGACTCGACCGAGGACGACCGGGCGTTGCCCCGGCTGCAACTGGCCGTCTTCGACCGGCTCGCGTCCTGGCGCGAACCGCGCGGCCCCGAGACGACGCTGCACGTCACGGCTTGCCCCCGCCTTCGTGCGGGTGACGATCCGGCTGACGCCTACCGCCGCGGGCGGGACCGAGCGCTCGACCTCGCACGCGCCGCGGTCGACGGCGACCCAGACGTCGGACCGCCGCCGGTCGAGCGGAACCGGGTCGCCTTCGAGAGCGAGTGCGGACGCGAGGCCTACGCGGAGCGCGTCCGTCGGGTCCAGGAATACGTCCGGGCGGGCGATACCTTCCAGGCGAACGTCTCCCAGCGACTGACGGCCACGGCGGCCGTCCACCCGGTCGCCGCCTACGACGCCCTCCGGGCAGTGAACCCTGCCCCGTACTCGGCGCTGCTGGAGTTCCCGGGCGTGGATCTCGTGAGTGCGAGTCCGGAACTCCTCCTGGAGCGCGAGGGCGACCGCGTCCGTACCGAACCGATCGCCGGGACGCGCCCTCGGGGGGAAACGGTGGACGAAGACGAGCGCCTCGAAGCCGACCTCACCGGCGACGAGAAGGAGCGCGCCGAGCACGCGATGCTCGTCGACCTCGAGCGCAACGACATGGGCAAAGTGTGCCAGTACGGCAGCGTCGAGGTCGACGAGTATCGGCGGGTGGACCGCTACTCCGAGGTCATGCACCTCGTGTCCTCGGTGACGGGTCGGCTTCGGGAGAACGCCACGCTGGCCGACGCCATCGCGGCCACCTTCCCGGGCGGGACCATCACCGGCGCGCCCAAGCCCCGGACGATGGAGATCATCGACGAACTCGAAGCGACGCGTCGGGCCCCCTACACCGGGAGCATCGGGATCGTCGGGTTCGACGACCGGGCGACCCTGAACATCGTCATCCGGACGCTGACCCGCCACGAGGACGAGTACGCGCTCCGGGTCGGCGCGGGGATCGTCCAGGACTCGGACCCGGAACGCGAGTACGACGAAACGCTGGACAAGGCCCGGGCGCTCGTCAGGGCGGTGGACGAGGCGCTGGGTGACCGCGGGACCATGGAGGTGCCCGAATGACGAGCGATCGCGCCGATACCGCGGCCCGCGACGGTCGGCCGCCCGAAACCGACGACCGCGACGCGACCGTCCTCGTGATCGACAACTACGACTCGTTCGTCTACAACCTCGTCCAGTACGTCGGGGAACTGGCGGGCGAAGTGGTCGTCCGGCGCAACGACGCCATCGACGCTGAGGGGATTCGCGGGATGGATCCCGACGGCATCGTCGTCTCGCCCGGTCCGGGTACCCCGGCCGAGGCCGGCGTCTCGATGCCGGTCTTCCGCGACCTCCGATACCCGACGCTCGGGGTCTGTCTCGGGCACCAGGCGCTGTGTGCGGTTCACGGGGCGCCGGTCGGGCTGGCCCCCGAGGTGGTCCACGGCAAACCCTCGACGATCCGCCACGACGGGGAGGGCATCTTCGCCGACCTGCCGGAACGGATCCGGGTCGGGCGCTATCACTCGCTGGCCGTCGAGGCCGGCGACCTCCCCTCGTCGCTGGCCCGGACGGCCTCTACCGACGACGAGCGCGACGTCCTGATGGCGGTTCGTCACCGCGACCGCCCGCACCTCGGCGTGCAGTTCCACCCCGAGAGCATCCTCACGGGCGAGGTCGTCGAGCGCGAGGCTGGCCAGGCCGTCTCACTCCACGTGGGCAAGCGAATCGTGGGGAACTTCCTCGACCGCTACGTGGGGTGAGCCATGCAGTACCACGTCGACGGCGACCTCCTGCCCGCCGACGAGGCGACCGTCAGCGTCCGGGACCGCGGGTTCGCGTACGGCGACGCGGCCTTCGAGACCCTGCGAGCGTACGGCGGGTCGGTCTTCGAGTGGGACGCCCACGCCGACCGCTTGCGACGGACGTGCGACGCCATCGGCCTCGATCACGGGCTGAGCGACGACGACCTCCGCGACCGCGTCCTCGAAACCCTCGCCGCGAACGACCTCGACGACGCCTACGTCAGACTCTCGATTACCCGCGGCGTCCAGCCCGGAAAGCTCTCGCCCGATCCCGAGGTGGACCCGACGGTCGTGGTGATCGTTTCGGAACTCCCACGGGGCGGCGTCGAGGGGGCCGACGTCTGGGAGGCTCCGGCGACCGTCGAAACCGTTCCGACGCGGCGGGTGCCGGACGCCGCCATTCCCGCCGGCGCGAAGACCCACAACTACCTGAACGGCATCCTCGCCCGCCTGGACCTCCACGACGCCGACGAGGCGCTCGTCCGCGACGTCGAGGGGTACGTCGCCGAAGGCGCGACGAGCAACGTCTTCTTGGTTCGCGAGGACGGCCTGCACACGCCCACCACCGACGGCCCCGTCCTGCCGGGGATCACGCGCGAGGTCGTCCTCGACCTGGCTCGCGAGGAGGAGATCCCCGTCCACACCGGGTGGTACGAACCGGCGGACGTGCGGGAAGCGAAGGAAGCGTTTCTCACCAACACGACCTGGGAGATCCGACCGATCGCCGCGGTAGACGGCATCGAGGTCGGCGGTGGCCCCGTGACCGAATTGCTCCGGACGAGGTTCGATCGGCTGGTCGAGGATCGCCACTACTGATCACGCAACGTCGGTCCGTTCGACGCCGTCGAGGTCCAGCACGAAATCGGCACCGAGGGCGCTCGACGGCGTCCGGAACCCGGCGTCCACGCCGCCATCGAGCACTCGTTCGGCGACCGTCGTCGCCGCATCGACCGTGAACGCGTAGGTTTCCGGCACGTCCAGGCGAGAGACGACGCGCTCGTCGCCAGCCGTCGCCTCGCCCCAGATCCTCGCGCTCCCGCGCTCGCGTTCGTCGGCGTCCGGCCCGGTGACGGTACGCTCGATCAGCCACCGGAGGACCCCTTTGACCGACGAGACGCCGAGAACCGGTTTCAGGCGGTCCATCGCCTCGACGAGGCGGATCGCCCGTCGTGGAGCCGCGACGTACACCTCGACGTTCGGGATCCCGGTACTGTGGTAGGCGGTCGTGATGTCTCCCATGGGCATGCTGACGGCGGACCTGGTGCTGACGGTTCCGCCGAAGTCTATCCGTCGGGTTCGCCACGCGGGGCTGACCGACCGGAGTTCGCCGTCACGCCGGACGACGCCGGCGGTCTCGACCTGCTCGACTGCGGTCTTTGCGGTCCCCGGGGACAGTCCTCCCTCGACGGCGATCCCGAGCGCCAGCCGGTCGGCCGACGGGAGGCGGTCGGCGAGGTGGGCGGCGAGACAGTCCGTCGGAACGACGTCGAAGCCCACTGCCGGAAGGAGCGTGACGCCGGCTTCCGCTGCTGCCTCGTCCCGACCCGCGATCGCTTCGAGGACCGTGTACTCGCCCGTGATGTCGAGGTAGTCCGTTCCACCGGCGAGACACGCCTCGACCATCGGTTCGGCGGTCTCGGAAAACGGACCGGCGCAGTGCAGCACCGCGTCGTGATTCGCCACGACGCGCTCCAGGCGGTCGGCGTCGTCGAGGGAGACGGCCTCGAACGGTCGATCGAGGTCGTTCGACTGCTCCCGGAGCCGGTCGCGGTTTCGGCCCGCAAGCGTGATCGAGACCCCCCGATCGACGGCCTCCCTGGCGATCAGCGATCCCGTGTACCCGTAGGATCCGTAGACGAGGAGGGACATGTAAGTATCCTGGGTTGGGGCAGGCTTCGTTTTTTGGATTCGGTAGACGATCATCTATTCGACCCGGGCGAGCACAATAAATCACTGTTTCGTAATATTAAATCACTAAATAGTGATTAAAAAGTGATAAGTTTTCTGACCGTGTCGGCCACCTCGAGATCGATGTATGACCGACCGGATTGGATGACGAACACGGACGTCCTTATCCTCGTGGCGATGGGATCCTCGAATCTCATCCAGGTTCTGTCGCCGACGTTGCTCGCGTACAATCTGGGAATGACTCGCGAACACGCTTCGCGACGACTGTCGGAACTCGAACGACGCGGATACGTTCGGAAACTGGAACAGGGAAAGTATACGCTCGATACCACCGGCCAGGAGTTCCTGAATGGCACCTTCAACCACGACTCCTAACATATGACATCACTCGAGAACGCGATCGAATTCCTGCACGACAAGGTCTACG
>JBLGCL010000045.1:0-17548 GCA_047617305.1 Natronomonas sp. | reverse complement strand
ATGCTACCCACGTCGATCCCGAGTTCCATCGAGGAGGTACACAGCAGGGCGTCCAGGTCGCCCGTCTTGAACGCGTCCTCGACCTCGATCCGGGTCTCCTTGGCCAGCGAGCCGTGGTGGACGCCGATCGGGAGGTCGAGCGCCTTGAACCGCGACCCGAGGGCCTCGGCGGTCTGGCGGGTGTTGACGAAGATCAACGTCGACTCGTTGTCGTCGACGAGGTCCCGGATCGCCCGCACGTGGCTCGCGGTCTCCGGATCGGTCACGAGTTCGCCCGCCAGCACGTCGTCCTCCTCGGTGATCTCCGGCTCCCGGACCGCGACCGACACCTTGCTCCCGACCTCGACCTGCCGGATCGCACACCCACGGTCGCCGGTCAGGAACCGGCCGACTTCCTCGGGATCGCCGACGGTCGCCGAGAGGCCGATCCGCTGGAACGGGCCCGCGAGGACGCGGAGGCGTTCGAGCCCGATCGTGAGTTGCGCACCCCGTTTGGAGGCGGCGAGTTCGTGCACCTCGTCGATCACGACGTGCTCGACGTCCGCCAGCGCCTCCCGCAGGCGCTCCCCGGTGAGCATCGCCTGCAGGGTCTCCGGGGTCGTGACGAGCACGTCCGGGGGGTCCTCGGCCTGCTGCTGGCGGTGGTAGTCGGTGGTGTCGCCGTGCCGGACGTCGACCTCGAGGTCCAGGCGCTCCCCCCACCATTCGAGCCGGTCCTGCATGTCCCGGTTGAGCGCCCGGAGCGGCGTCACGTACAGCGCCGAGACGCCGAATTGCGCGCCACGATCGACGATGGCGTCGAACACCGGCAGCATCGCGCTCTCGGTCTTGCCGGTCCCCGTCGGCGCGATGACGAGCGTGTCCTCGCCCGTCGCGATCGGCGGGATCGCGAGGCGCTGTGGCTCCGTCGGCACCTCGAACCCGCGATCCGACAGCGCCTCCCGCACCGCGCCACCGAGGTGCGCGAAGGCGTCCGCTCCCGCCGCGGTCATGCCTGAACCATAACCGGGGAAGGCGATTAAGCCCGTCGTCTCGGGCGCCGGCGACGGAGTGGACCGTTGATTTCACCGCCGAGCCGCGGAACCCTTTGGGAAAAACTTTCGATCACTGAACCGAAGCGAATACCAATGGCAACGGCTGACGGAACGTGGTACGGCGGCTACACGGTCGACTCCGCCGCCGATGGTATCCACGTCCGGAAGAGCCTGGACCTCGATACCCTGGCCCTCCTCGCCGTCAGGGTCCGGATCGAGTCCCGTCGGGACGAGCGGGTCGGCGTCGTGCTCGAGGACGAGGTTCCGGAGCCCGTGTCCGTCCACGACGTCGGGTTTCACGAGGAACACGGGGCCGAGTACTGGCACGTGTACGACGGGGGTCGTCTCCGGTGGGTGAACACGCTGGCCACGGGCGCGTCGACGAGCACCCTCTACGGCGTCTGGTTTTCGGATCCTCGGGACGTCTACGACGTCTTCGAACCGGTCACGGTCGATCTGGTCCGCCCGCTCCTCCGGGGCGATCGGTTCGCGCCGCGACTCGACGGGCGGGAAGTGCCCAAGCACTCCATGGACGCGGCACTGGAGGCGGGCCGTTTCGAGTCCGCCGACGCCCTCCGAACGGAGATCGCCGTGGCACTCGGTCACCCCCGGCGAAGCCCAGGCGACGCGAACAACGAGCAGCGTCGCCCACGCCCCGCTGCCCACGGGCCAGCGATCGAACGGGCCGGCGAGGTCGACCTCGATCCGCCGGCCCCGACGGCGATCCACGCGCTCGACGACCAGTCGACGGCCGGCGAGCGGCTTTTCGTCAAGGTGCCGGTTCGGGAGGCAACCGTCCCACAGGTCGACGAGTCGGTCTCGACTGCGGGCGACGTCCTCGGTCGACGGATCCGGGATCACCGCTCGGGGCACGAACTCCTCGAAACCGTCCTCGCGACCGCGCACGCCCCGGACGTGCTGGCCGCGATGCTCGCCGAGCGAAACGAGGTCGGCGGCGTTCTGGTGGCGATCGTCGACGAGACGATGCCCCGCGCGCCCGACGGGGCCAGGTCGATGACCGAGTTCGCCCTGCTCCAGCGCGAGGTGGAAGCGGCGTTGCCGGACCGGATCGATCCGCCGACCGGGCGGCGGCCGAATCCTTCCGGGTCGAGATCGAACGGCTTCGCCGTCGAGTCGCATCTCTGGAGGCCGAGGTCGACCGACTGCGAGCGAAAACCGACGACGAGGGTGACGGCCACGAATCCGATCGCGACGGGAGCGAAACGCCGTTCCGATTCACGCCCGAGCCCCGGCGACGGACGTTCGTTCGCTACACGTCCCGATAGTGGCCGAGCCGGGTGCCGTCGAGGAGGAACGCGTCGGCGTCGCCCAGCGCGGCCGGCAGGAACGGGGCGAGAAACGACTGGCCGGCGACGTTCACCCACGTCCCCCCGGCGAGTTCGTTGAAGGCCGGGAAGACGACGCCGTCCGGGGCGTTCCACCGGAGACCGTCGACGTGGTTCTCGAATGGCTCCCGACGAAGGGGCCCCCGAAGCCAGGCGCGCTCCACCCGGCTGCCCCCGACCTCGTCGGTGAGCCTGACGCAGGGGTGTTCGTGCCCGACGCAGACGACGTCCGCGGCGAGCACCTCCCGGGCGGGCCAGGTGTGGCCGTGAACGAAGCCGATGGGACCGACCCTGACCCCGCGGGGATCCGTCACCTCCACGTCCACCCACGACTCGATGCCCCCGTCGTGGTTGCCCTTCACGAGGGTCACGGGGAGGTCGGGCAGCGCCTCGAAGAGCACCTCCACCTCGCCGCGTTCGGCGCCGCCGGGGTCCCCGATGGAGTGCATCAGGTCGCCCAGGAAGACGATACGGTCCGGGTCGGTGCGATCGACCAGCGAGAGGAGCCGTTCGCGCCGGGCGTCGGCCCGGCTGTCGAGTTCCACGCCGTGTTCGGCAGCGATGGCCCGTTCGATGCCGGCGTGGAGGTCCGCGACGACCAGGGCGCGCTCGCCCCCACAGTCGGCGACGGCGGCCGGCAGGTCGGGCACCGGCTCGACGTCGGCCATCAGATTGGTTTGAGCCGGCCCTCGTCCGGTTCGTAACACTGTCCGCCCATGAGGGCGTCCTGGACGGCGTCCTCGACCGCCTCGCGGTCAGCCCCCGTCGCCTCGACGACGGCCTCGATCACCGCCTCGCGCTCCGCCCCGTCGCCGTCGTCAAGGTCCCGCATCGCGTCCATGACGGCGTCGTCGACGTCGGCGTCGCCGGCGACGGCCTCGCTTCCGGCCACCGCCTCCTCTTCCGCTGACGGTTCCGACGCACCGGATTCCTCGCCGGCTTCGTCGTGGGCAGGTCCCGTCGTTTCGGGTTCCGGCGTCGGCGCATCGATGTCGGCTTCGCCAGGCTCGTCCACCTCGGTGGCGGTCTCGAACTCGGTGCCGTACTCCTCCTCGATCTCCTGGCGCTCCTCCTCGTCGAGCTCGTACATCTCGTCGGTGGCAGGGGTGTCCTCTGACGCCTTCTCCTCCCCCGACGAGGCCCCGCCTTCGAAGTCGCCGAGCTCCTCGTCCGCGGCGGTCCCGCTTTCGGGAGTCGGCTCCGCTCCGGTTTCTGGTTCGGGTTCTGGTTCGGGTTCAACCTCGGCCTCCGATTCCGCTCCGGGTTCCGCTTCGCGCTCGGCTTCTACGGCCGGTTCCGGTTCGGTCTCGGTTTCCGGTTCAGTCTCGGGTTCCGGTTCGACCCCGGCTTTCGCGACGCTCTCCTCGGCCGGTTCGCTCGTCCGGACGAACGTTCCGGGCCCGGATTCGGCCAGCACCTCGAGCGCGGTGGCGTCCGCCCGCGTCCCGCCGGGCGCCACGTCGGGGGACCGAACCTCGTCGCGATCGCCGGCGACCACCCGGGTGGCGTCCAGCGCGGTCGTCCGCAGCGCGTCGAGGTACGCCGCCCCAGTGGCGTACTGGTCGATGGCGACCGGGACCCCGGCTGCCAGCGACTCCCTCACGTCGCGCTCGCGAAGGGCGTCGACCAGGTCCTCGCCGGCGAGGTCGAGCGTCGCCGCCGTCGCCATCGTCGCGATCCGGTCGAGGGTGTGTTCGGCCGCCTGCACCACCCACCGGTCGCGGGTGCCCTCGTCGACTTCGTTGATACTCTCCGGGCGAACTGAGGTGTAGATCCGGTCGGCGTCGTCCGGTTCGAACGTCCGGCCCTTGCCCGTGACCGCCACGAAAACGGGGGGTTCGGCCCGTTCGAGGAACGCCAGTTCGTCGGGCTGGTACTGCCCGGCGTAGATCACGAACGCCCCCGTTGGATCGACGACGCGAGCGCGGACGACGTCGTCGTTGACCCGCTCGACCTCGGTCAGCACGCCCACGAAGAACAGGCGGTTCACCCGCGCGCCGGTCGGCGTGACGACGTAGTTCGGGGCCCGCTCCTCGTCGCTCTCGGAGTACTGGAACGTGGCGTCGTCGTACTCGGCCGCGAACACGCGGTGAGCCACCTCGCGTCGCCCCGGTTCGTCGCTCGCGCTCATGCGTCCACCTCCTCGAGCAGGCCCCTTGCACGATCGGCCGGGACCTCGTCGACGGCCTCGAACTCGGCCGCGTCCAGATTCGCCCCGTAGTCGTCGACAGAGAGGTGGCCACGAACCCGGAACTCCCGGCCGACGAGGTTCTCGCGGATGGTGTCCGCGACGACCGACTGGTCCATCGCCTCGCGGGCCTGCTCCCGGGCGTCGTCGACGTCGCCCCCATACACCTCGGCCGTCAGGTCGGCGTCGAGGACCGCGGTCAACGTGGCCGTCCCGTCGTCGACGATGGCCTTCACCCGGAGGTCGTCCACGCCATCGACCTCGCCGTGGGTTCTGCACTGGCCCTTCTGGACGACGCGGTTGCACTCGGGGCACCGCTCGATCAGCCCGGACCCGTCCCGGATCGCGATGCAGGTGCCGACGACCTCGACGTCGTAGAGGCCGCCGGTCGCCACCGCCTCGTCGATCGGGAGACGGGTGGCCGACTCGCCGACGTCGATCTCACGGGAGAGCGGCGTCACCGTCGAGAACTCCGAGACGTTGACGGAGGGCACGCCACGGAACTCCCGGACGTAGACGTCCTCGATGCGGACGTCCTCGCCGTTCTCGATTTCCGGATGGGGGTCCCAGTCGGTGAACGGGAGACGACCGGACTCGTCGGCCAGAACGCCGCTCAGGATCTCGGTCTCGCCGTCGCGGCCGTCGATCGTCCGGCGTTCGACCTCCAGGACCGCGACGTCGACGGTGCGGCCCCGATCGCCCGGTTCGAGGTCGGTCAGGTCGGCCTCGCCGCCGACCTCGTAGGGGACTTCGAGCGGGTCGGACCGGAAGCTGACGGTCGTGCTCTCGCCCAGGTTGAGTTCCGGTTCGCCCTCCCACTCGCGAACCCCGGCGTTGCCGGCGGTGATCGTGTCGCCGGGGGAGAGGCCGAAGTCCTCCCAGGCGGTGTAGTCGATCCGACCCGTCCCGTCGGCGAGTTCCCCCTCGAAGATGACCCGATCCTCGCCCTGGTAGCGGATGGATCGCTTCCCCACGGTCAGGATCCGTCCGGTGACGGTCACGTTCCCGCTGTCGGTCGTGATCTCGGCCACGTCGACCTCCGACGGCGTGCCGTCGTCGCTCCCGTCGCCGTACTTCCGACGCAGGCTCTGTTTGGCCTCGTCGATCGGGACGCTGTACTGGACGAGGTTCTCCAGATCGGTCTTGACCTCCTCTTTGTCGACGCCGAGGTCGGAGGCAAGGTCCTCGGCATGGTCGTCGAGACTCATGGCCGGGGTTTCGTCCGGATACCGTAAAAAGCGTTCGTGGCCCGAACGGTGCCGAGCGCGTTCGAAGCGGAGCGGACACCGAAAACCGTATTCGCCGCCGCCCGCATCCAGGAATCGAACCATGCACGTGCGGGTGAACGCAGCGATGAGCGTCGACGGGAAGCTCTCGACGCGACGGCGGGAGCAACTCGCCATCAGCGGTCCGGACGACTTCGAACGGGTCGAGGACCTCCGGGAATCCGTCGACGGCATCCTGGTGGGCGTCGGAACGGTCGTCGCCGACGACCCGCACCTCGTGCTGGAGAGGGACCGCCAGCGGGCTCGCCGCGATCGGGGGGAACCGCCGACCCCGGCCAGGATCGTCGCCGACTCGCTGGCACGCATGCCCCCCGACGCCCGGATCCTCGACGACGCGGCGCCGACCTACGTCCTCGTCGGCGAACGGGCGCCGAACGGGCGCGTGAGTCGCCTCGAGAAGCTCGGCGCGTCCGTCGTCCGGGCCGGTCACGCCCGGGTCGACCTCGCCGAAGCGTTCGAGCGCCTCGAGGCGGACGGGGTCGAGGAGGTGCTCGTCGAGGGTGGCGGGGAGATCATCTTCTCGGCGTTCGATGCGGACCTCGTCGACGAGCTGTCGGTGTACGTCGGATCGACCATCGTCGGTGGTGACGACGCACCGACGCTGGCCGACGGCGAGGGGTTCGTGCGGGACTTCCCGGACCTCCACCTGGACGACGTCGAGCGGATCGACGACGGCGTGTTGCTCTCCTATTCGGTCGAGTGACCGGTTTGGATCGCCCGCGACTGAAGCGGTAGCTGTACTGGGGCCGACAGGACGGTACGTGACAAGAAAGTGGAAAGTGACGAGAACGACCCGTCCGCGCCTCGCTCGGAGGAGCCGATGCTAATTCCTTAAATTATCGGTGGCACGGAAAAAGGGCCGACTCCTCCGGGGCAACCGTCCCCCGAGTTCCAGGCGGTTCCCGGGATCCCGACGTAGCGAGGATCTCTCTAGTAGCTCTCCGTGGAGTCGCGACGGTCGCGTTCGCGTCCACTCTGATAGGCCTCGGAGGGGGTGCCCATGTCGGCGGCTTCGGCGAACCCCTGGCCCCAGAGCCAGCCCGCGATGACGAGCGCGTAGAAGGAGAGGAACACCGTAACGATCGGCCCGAGGAAGGGAATGACGCCGAGAACCCCCGCGATGATGCCCACGACGACGTTGAGGACGATGACGTACACCCAGGCCAGGAGGTACGACCGGTGGGTAACGACGTCCGTAATGACGCCGAAGTCGAAGCCCGCGCCGAACTGCCGTTCCCGGGCGTAATTCGCCACGCCCGCGAGGCCGACGATGCCGAAGACGATCGAGAGGATCCACGAGAGGAACAGTCCGCCGAACAGACTGGCGAACCCCGCACCGACACCCGCGTCCGTCCCCGACAGGAACGCGAGAACCGCGCCCCCGATGGAGACGCCGGCCACGATCAGCGGGACGAGCATGTAAATGAACCCGATCACGGCCGCGACGAGGCCCTCCTTGAGCGTTTCACCCCAGTCGTCGAACGCCGGCGGCTCCGTGGCACCCTCCATCCCGGCCCGGAGCACCTTGACGAGATAGCCCGACACCAGGAAAATCGGGACGACGAAAAAGGAAAACAGCATCGCTGCCCCGCCGATCAGGACCGTCGTTACCCAGTCGTCCGATTCCATCGGAAACGTTGCGATTTGCTCGATGTCGACGTTCATCGTCCTTGGTCGTTGTTCATCGAGGTAGATAATTATTGTTCATTAACCATCATTCAATGACACGTTTCGATCGGATGCGGGAACACCGTCCCTACTCGGACCGATAGGGCTGGTATCGAAGTCGCCCTCCGCTTCCACCGCGCCACCGGGCACGACAATCCCGAGAACCCAACGCCGGGTGTTCCGCCACAAAAGTGACTCCAGAGTCGGCGACCAATCGTTCGACGCCCGACGATCCCGGGAACGGCCTCAAGCAACCAGTTCTACCCCGCCGTGGACGTCCGGTCGATCCGGCTTCAGTGATCGTGTCCGGTCGCCTCGCCGAAGGTCATGCCGAACCGTTCCTCGAAGCGATCCATCGTCTCCCCTTCGATGGCCTGCATCTCCTCGTCCGGTTCGCCCTCGCTGTGAGCCACTAGGTGGTGGACCCGCGAGGCGAACGAGAGCATCGCGACGTCGGCGACGACCTCGGCTTCCGTTTGCCCGCCCTCGTCGACCATGTCGATCAGTTCCTGGGGGAGCGTGAGTTCGTCGGTGGCGCCGTCCTCGGATTCGATGCGCACGGTCGTGGTTTCGATGTCCGTCATACCACACTCCTACGTGGCCTTGTATAAATCGTCTGTGAAGTCCCGATTCGAACCGCGGGACCAATGGCGTCGCCCCGGTCCGATCAGTCGTCGCCCTCGGCCGTCGCACCTTCCGTCGTGGTCGCCGGAGGCGCTTCGACCGATTCGAGGTACTCGTCGGCGTCCATGGCGGCCTTGCAGCCCATGCCCGCGGCGGTGACGGCCTGCTGGTAGTGGTAGTCGACGACGTCGCCGGCGCCGAACAGTCCGTCGACGTCGGTCCGGGTCTGGCCCGCGCCCTTCCCGCCCTCGGTGACGATGTAGCCGGCCTCGTCGAGGTCGACCCCGGTGTCCGCGAGGTACTCCGTGTTGGGGGTGTGGCCGATCGCGTAGAAGACGGCGCCCACGTCGAAGTCGAACTCCTCGACCTCGTCGGCGCGTTCGGGGTCGTCGAGTTTGTCCTTCGGATGGCCCTCTGGGTGTTCGACCAGGGTCACGTGATCGACCCCCTCCGCCTGCGAGCCGTGGATCTCCACGAGTTCCGTGTTGCGCATGATCTCGATCTCGCCGGCGTCGACTTTCTCCATCACCTTGTCGATCCAGTAGTCCTCGGCGCGGAAGTTCTCCCGACGGTGGGCGATGTACACCGTGTCGGCGAACTTGGTGAGGAAGTGGGCCTCCTCCATCGCGGCGTCACCGCCGCCGACGACGATCATGTCCTCGTCACGGAAGAACGCCCCGTCGCACGTCGCACAGGTCGAGAGGCCGTAGCCCATGAGTTCGTCCTCGCCCGGAACGCCGAGCGTTCGTGCGCTGGCTCCGCTGGCGGCGATCAGCGCGTCGCAGGTGTAGACCTTCCCGCTGGTCAACTCCACCCGGAAGGGACGCGTCGAGTCGTCCACGGACTCGACGACCCCGTGTTCGACCTCGGCGCCGAACCGACTCGCCTGCTCCTTCATGTTCTCGATCAACTCCGAGCCGCCAACGCCTTCCGGGAAGCCGGGGAAGTTCTCGACGTCCGTCGTGAGGGTGAGCTGGCCGCCCGGTTCGTCCCCCTCGAGGACGAGCGGGGCGTTGTTCGAGCGCGCCGCGTAGATGGCCGCCGTCAGTCCGGCAGTCCCGGTGCCCGCGATGATGAGCCGCCGGTGGGCTTCGATCTCCTCGCCGCCGTCGGTTCGTGGCGTGCCCGAAGCCGGCTCCTCGCCCGTCGACGTGGAGTGGGATCCCGAATCGTTCGTCATCCTGAGGTAGTTTGCCGTCCGCGGCCATTACCCTTGCGCTCGGGGACCCGCCGGACGGGCAGCCGGGACCCCACGCCGTTTGAACCGGAATGCAAAGTTCCGGTGTTTGTTGTCATTACCCAGAATAATTGCCGACAGAATTATTGCTCTTATCGTTTGTCTAATTAGTCGAGGAGGACCATGGGCGTCACCGCGACCGTCGAACTGCCGCGCGACACGTGTTCACTGGGCAGGGCTCTCCGGGGGCATCCGGACAGTCGGATTCACGTCGAACGGATCGTCCCGGCGGGCGGGGCCTACCTACCGTACTTCTGGACGGACGCAGCGACGGTCCAGGGGGTCGCCGAGAAACTCGAAGAAGCGCCGGCGGTGGACGCCTGTGCGGTCGTCGACGTCGTCGACGACGAGGCCCTCGTCCGGGTGGAGTGGCTCGACCCGAGCGTCGACTTCCTCGAGATCGTGCACGACACCGGCGGTGCCGTCCTGGAGGCGATCTGCACCCGGACCGGGTGGACGGTCACGCTCCGGTTCGACGATCACGCCGACCTGGGACGATGCTACCGGACCTGCATCGGAGACGGCATCCAGGTTACCGTGACCTCCGTCCGTGGACCGACGTCGCCACGCCACGAGGATCCGGCGTCCGCCCTCACTGCGCGGCAACGGCGGACGCTTTTCGAGGCCTACGAGCGAGGATACTTCGAGGTCCCGAGGCAAACCGAACTCGCCGACCTCGCCGGGGACATGGGCGTTTCCGACACCGCGGTCTCCCAGCGCCTTCGCCGGGGTACCGCGGCGCTCGTGGAAAAGGTACTCGTGGAGGCCGAAGAAACGGCGGGGGGAGAATAGGACCACCCGCATCGACCGGGTAATTCGGCGGGCACACACTCACCGGCAGTCTTCGGGAACACGCCGCCGTAGACCCCGACCGCCGGAGCAAACGACCGCCAGACCGTTAACGACTGACGCCGAACCGAACTCCATGAGTGCTACCCTGGAGGAGAAAACGGAGCGATACGAGCGCCTGCTGGCGGACGGGATCGACGCCGCGGAACCGGCGGGAGCGCCGGACTCGCCCCTGGCGGCCGCGGCCGAGGAGTGTCTGGAGATGGCCGAGGCGTACCTCGACGACGGGAGGCACTTCCGCGACGCGGACGATCCCGTGAACGCGCTGGCAGCGTTCTCGTATGGACACGGGTGGCTCGACGCTGCGGCTCGAATCGGGGTGATCGACGTGCCGACCGAGAGTCACCTCTTCACCGTGTGAGCGGTCGACCGGTCACCAGCCGCCGACCCGCACGACGAGGGCCCCCAGGACCCCGGGAAGCAACAGGATACACGCGCCCCAGACGACGAACGCGACGATGGCTTCGTTGCCGGTGAGCGCCGTGATATTGTATCGATACGGTCCCCCCGGCGCGATGTAAACGAGGAAACTGACGAGCAACCCGATCGGCCAGGTTGCGGTGGTCGCCCGAAGCGCCCTGTCACGATCGACGCCGACGGTTCGCCTGACGAACGCCGTCCCGGCCCCGAGGGGGAGAGCGACGAGGCCCACGCCGGCGCCGGCCGCGATACGAACCACCTCGAGGGCGTCGTCGACCGACACGACGGCGGCGAGCGTCCCCGCGGAAGCCATCACCAGGAGCGCCACCGCCACCAGGGTCGCCGTCAACACCGGTTCCAGCAGTTTGCGACGGGCCAGAACGAACGACACGACGGCGATCGGAAACGATACCGCGATCGTGACGAGGTAGGCGAACTGCGGAAGGAGCCCGGCCACGGTATTGGTCATCGGTTGAATCTGGCGACCCCAGCTCCTAATAACCGGGCGGCGTTTCCTCCCCCGGAGACGAAACTGACTTAACCGTTATGGCGAAAGGCATATACCAATCACCGAAACATTTAAGTAAATTTCTCACTTACAAGTAGTAAGCACGAAGCCCGCTCGATCCTTCTCGCGATCCCGGTCATACCGTGCATTCCCATCATGAGCAACACCGACACCCGAACCCGAACGACGGAAACCGAGTCCAGCCAGGAAGACGTCTCGACCATCTGTCCGGAGTGCGGCGGCGACCTCCGGACCGAGGGCGACCGCGCCGAGGTCGTCTGCGCCGACTGCGGCCTGATCGTCGAGGCCGACGACATCGATCGAGGGCCGGAGTGGCGGGCCTTCGACTCGGCCGAACGCGACCGGAAATCACGCGTCGGCGCGCCTCGCACGAAGATGATGCACGACGAGGGGATGTCGACCAACATCGGGTGGCAGGACAAGGACGCCTACGGGCGGGCGCTGTCGTCCCGACAGCGCCGACGGATGCAGCGGTTGCGAACCTGGAACGAGCGGTTCCGTACCCGCAACTCGAAGGAGCGCAACCTCAAGCAGGCGCTGGGCGAGATCGACCGCATGGCCTCCGCGCTTGGGCTGCCCGAGAACGTCCGCGAGACCGCGAGCGTCATCTACCGTCGGGCACTGAACGAGGACCTCCTGCCCGGGCGGTCGATCGAGGGCGTCTCCACCGCCGCCCTCTACGCCGCCGCTCGCCAGGCCGGCACGCCCCGCTCGCTCGACGAGATCGCCACCGTCAGCCGGGTCGACAAGATGGAACTGACCCGCACCTACCGCTACGTGGTCCGCGAGCTCGGCCTCGAGATCAAGCCCGCCGACCCCGAAAGCTACGTGCCCCGCTTCGCCTCCGACCTGGACCTCTCCGAGGAAACCGAACGTCGCGCCCGCGAACTGCTCCGGACCAGCCAGCGTGAGGGCATCCAGAGCGGGAAGTCGCCGGTCGGCCTCGCCGCCGCCGCGATCTACGCCGCCGCCCTGCTCTCGAACGAGAAGGTCACCCAGAACGAGGTGAGCGGGGTCGCCAGCATCTCCGAGGTCACGATCCGCAACCGGTACAAGGAGTTGCTCGAAGCGGCGAACATCGGCGTCGAGGCCTGATCGGGATCGATCGCCCGTTCGGGGCGGCCGGGTGCCACTAGAGCTTCCTGTTCCACCCGTCGGTCGCGTACTTCTCCTCGGCCAACTGGCGGGCGTCCGAGAGCTCCTCGTCGGTGAGCGAACCCGGATTCCCGCCGTAGGTGTCCTGGAAAGCGTCGATCAGGGCGTCGATGACCTCCTCCCGGGTTTCGTCCACGTAGTCGCGCATGACGGCGACCCGTTTCTCGGCCGACTTCACGGCCTTGTCGGAGATCTTGTCCTCCCCGATCCGCAGCACTCGGAGCATCTCCTCCGTGTCCAGGTCGTAACTCATCGTCGTGTGATGGACCACGGCGTCGTCGGTCCGCAACTGGGCGGAGCCGCCGATCTTCCCGTCCGGGTGGGAGATGTCGTTCAGCGGTTCGTGTGCGACGTCGAGCCCGATCTCCTGCAGGGCCTCGATGACCCACCGGTCGAGCGTCGCGTAACTCTCCTCCACGTCGTCCGGGACCTCCGACCGGGGAACGTACATCGAGTAGGTGATGACGGTTCCCGGTTCGACGTACATCGCGCCGCCGCCGGTGATCCGCCGAACCACGTCGATGTCGTGTTCCTCGACGTAATCGACCGCGACTTCGTCCGCGTAGGCCTGGAACCGCCCCATCGGGACGGCGCGGCGGTCGCGGTACCACACCCGGAACGTCGGGTCCATCTCCCCCCGGTCGAGGCGATCGGTGAGGACTTCCTCGAGTGCCTGCTGGACGGGTTCGGAGTACGTCCCCTCGTTCACGATGCGCCAGTTCATCGTACCGCCTCCACGGTCGCGGCCGCAAGGTCGCTGGCGTCGAACCCGATGAGCTCCGCGTTTACTCCCTCGACGGCTTCCCGGAGGTCGTCCTCGGAGGCGTCGACCGGGTGGCCCTCTAGGGCCGCTTCGAGGTCCGCCAGTGCCTCGGGGGGTTCGAGGAAGAAGTCGCCGGTGATCCGGACCGACTCGATGCGATCGTCGTAAGTCGCGTGGACCCGGACGAGCTTCCCGTCAGGGACCTTGACTGAACCTGTACCGTCCATACCCGATGGTATGGCCCGGTGGTTTTATGACCGTCGGTCGCGCCGTCCGACGACGGCGATGTCAGTCCTTCCACGCGACCACACCGGCGAGGCACATCAGGATCCCGACGAGGCGCACTCGACGGGAGGCGCCGTCACTCGGGGTGAATTCGACCGCGAGTACGCGGTCGTACGAGACGCGTGCAACACGGAGCAGTCGGCCTGGGGCCAGCAGGTGTACCACACCAGTCAGTAGCAACAGGACCGCGACCTGTCGGCGAGTCGTACGTGGGGCCATGGGCATCATAAGGAACGCCGATACCGAAACAGGTTGGGTGTAGGTCCATACCGTTGCGAGGCGACCGTTGATCTATGAACGAAACGAACGCCGTCGTCACCGGGACGAGCCGTGGTATCGGGGCCGCAGTAGCGAGACGACTCGCAGCCGAGGGCGCTCGCGTGACGATCTGTGCGAGAACCGCCGAGGAATTGGACGCCGTCGCCGATTCCATCCGGGCCGACGGGGGAGAGGTCACGGCCGTCGAAGCCGACGTCGGCGAGGTGGCGGACCTCGAACGGGTGATGGACGCGGCGACCGAGGAGGCGGAAACGATCAACCTGCTCGTGGCCAACGCCGGCGTCTATCACGGCACCCCCGGGGAGACGCCGTTGCGGGACGAGGACTACGCGACGTTCGACGAGCACCTGAAGACGAACGCGAGGGGCGTCTTCGCGACGATCCGCGAGGCCCTCCCCTACCTCACGGAGGACGCCCGGATCCTCGTGCCCTCGGGATCCGTCGCCCGGAAGTCGAAGACCGGGGTGGGTTCCTACGCGGTGTCAAAGGCCGCGGCCGAGGCGATCGTCCGGGGGTTCGCCGCGGAACTGGACGGCCCCGTAACGGTCGTCGATCCCGGCCAGGTGTCGACCGACCTGATGAACGGGGCCACCGGCCGCGATCCCGAAGAGATCGCCGACATGTTCCACTGGGTCGCCACGGCGGCCGATCCCGGGGAGATCGACGGCGAAGTCGTCGATCTCCGAACCTGGCGGAAGGCGACCCGGTAGGCCCTCGACCGACGGCCGTGACGGTAGAGTGGAGGCGGAACCGCCGCTCCTTCCGAAGACGACGCGAGCGGACGCCGAGAAAGGTCCCGACCGGTACGCAACGCGGGACTCGCCAGAAACGTCCCCGATTTTTAATGAATTTAGTTCGACGAACGCGGCGATCTCACCGCCGCGCAGTGGCACGTATTCTCTACCACGATTCTCAGAACTGGGGAGAAATGGTACCTTTTATGGAAGTGGTCAGGCTAGTTTCGAACGGGTGTACCACAATGGCTACAGTCGAAATCGATCAAGAACTCTGTGTCGGTGACCAGGTCTGCGCGTCGATGGCCCCCGAGATCTTCGAGATGGGCGACGACGGCCTCGCTTACGTGGTCGACGGCATGGAAGAACTCGACGACGACGGGATGATCGAGGCGGCGAAGGAAGCCGCCGACTCCTGCCCCGTGGACTGCATTACCGTCACCGAATAACGCGAACCGTCGGTTCGCCCCCAGGGACGCTATCTCGTTTATTTTTCGGCGTCAGGTACCGGCCGGTAGATCCGACTGCTGCCCCCCGAGACGGTCCTCCGCAATACCGAACCGACTTTCGTAATCGCCCACGAATTCATACCGGGATGCCCGGACTGGACACGTACCGGAACTGGGGCATCGAACTCGAACGGCGGCTCAGGCTCCGGAGCCATCCGCTGGCGATCAGGCTGATCGAGGACGAATCCGAGATCCCGGACGAGGCCGTCCGACCGCGGGCGAACGAGGGACACCGGCTCTCGCTCTGTCAGGCGTTCGAGCGTTCGCGGCGGGACGGGGCGACGGTCGCTATGCTGGGGGAAGACATGTGGTGTTTCGAACCGGTCGTCGGCTACGGACTGGAGGAGCCCCCGAAGGACTTCCTTGACGGCAACAACCGGTATCCACAGGACGTGGCGACGCGCGAGGCTGGCCGACGCTACGCCGAGGAGTTTCCGAAACTCGACGTCGGCCGGTACGTCGGCGTGCTTTCGGCGCCCCTGGAAAGCACGCCCGTCGAACCCCACGTCGTCACCCTCTACCTCGACTCCGAGCAACTCAGCCTGCTGTTGCTCGGGCGGGAGTACCGCGGTGGCGACAACCTGGAGTGTTCGCTCTCGGCCCATGCCGCCTGCGTCTACGGCGTCGTTCCGGCGATCCAGGAGGGTCAATGCCAGGTCGCCGTCCCCTGCCGCGGGGATCGGTACGCGGCCATGGCCGACCCGGACGAGATGATCGCGACTGTCCCGACACGGGAGTTCGGACCCGTCGACGGCCGGTGCCTTGCCGACGTGATGGACGGACTGGGGGAAGTCGAGGAAACCGGGTCGAAACTGCCCAGTAGTCGCCGGAAACGGATCGAATACCCGCTCTCGGAGAGTTACGAACGCATCGCAAGCCGGATGGAATACTTCGGGGACTAGCCGACGCCCGGTCACGGTCGCGGCTGACACCGGGAGGCGCCCCGGGGGACAACTCCACTATACCACCCCTTCATAGCGCTTTTCTCGCCGCGTGCCCATCCTCCGGCCATGGCGTTCACGGACGAGATCCAGGACGACGCCGAGGCGGTCTGGGACGCGATACTGGAACACCCGATGGTCGAGCAACTCGGCGAGGGGACCCTCGACGAGGAACCCTTCCGGTACTGGCTCCGGCAGGACTACGTGTACTTGATCGAGTACAGTCGACTGTTCGCACTGGGGGCCGCGAAGGCGCCGACCCTCGATCGGATGGGCACGATGGCAGAACTACTCGAATCGACGATCAACACGGAACTGGACCTCCACCGTTCGTACGCGGATTCCTTCGACGTCCCGCTAGCCGAACTCGAAGCGACGACCCCGTCGCCAACCACCCGGGCGTACACCGACTTCCTGATTCGAACCGCGTCGATGGGATCGTTCGGGGACATCGCCGCCGTGTTGCTGCCGTGCATGTGGGGGTTCAACGCGACGGGCAAGCGACTGGCCGAACAGGGGAAACCCGACCACGAGCGCTACGCCGAGTGGATCGAGATGTACTCCGGCGCGGAGTTCACCGAACTCACCGACTGGTGCAAGGACCTGATGGACGACGTCGCGGCGGACGCAACGGCGGCCGAGCGCGAACGCTACCGGGAACTGTTTCTCACCTCCGCACGCTACGAGTACCGGTTCTGGGACGCGGCCTGGCGCCAGGAGGGGTGGGAAGTATGACGACCGACTCGTTCGACGCGTACCTCCAGAGGACCCCCGACGAGACGTTCACCGACTGGCTCCGCGAGCGATCCGAACCAGCGTGGTCCGAGACGGTCGATCACCGTTTCGTTCGCGAACTCGGGGCTGGAACCGTCGACGACGACGCGTTCCGGCGCTCCCTCGTGCAGGACTACGCCTTCGTCGAAAGCCTGACGGGGCTGGTCGGTCGGGCCATCGCCGACGCACCGTCCATGGAAGCGAAACGGCGCCTCGGAACGTTCCTCGCGACCCTCACGAGCGAGGAGAACGACTACTTCGAGCGATCGTTCGACGCGCTCGACGTTCCCGAGGCCGATCGCACCGACCCCGATCGACTCCCGGTCACCGAGGCTCTCGAGGACCTCCTCGGGCGAGCGGGACGGGAAGGGGACTACGAAGAAACGCTCGCGGTGTTGCTTCCCGGGGAGTGGTGCTACCTCGCGTGGGCGAGCGACCTCGCCGACGCCGATCCCGACGCGTTCTACCTGGCCGAGTGGATCGGCCTCCACGCCGTGGAGGATTTCGCCGCGTTCGTGAGCTGGCTCCGCGGAAAACTGGATCGAAGGGGCCAGGAACTCCCGCCGCGTCGACGACGGCGCGTCGCTCGGCACTTCCGACGAACGATGACGCTGGAACGGGCCTTCTTCGATGCGGCCTACGACGCCCCGCGCTCGCCCGACTGAAATCGATCGGCGCCGTTCGGAGCGTGCCAACCGGAGTTCGGAACCGTGAACTTCCCACGCGTCGTGGGCCCACCTAGATGACCGACGTCCCAGAGACGCCGACCTCAGCCACCGTCACTCCGGAGGCCGGCCGGTATCTGTGTGCGGTGTTGTACTGTACGCTCGACGACGAGCCGCCGGTCGGGACCGGGGACCTCGCGGAACACCTCGACGTCAGCCGCGCCAGCGTGACCGAGATGATCGAACGGTTCGACGACGAGGG
>JBLGCL010000044.1:0-17565 GCA_047617305.1 Natronomonas sp. | reverse complement strand
CACGCGGTCCTCGCCCAGTTCGGTGGCCGCCCACCGGGCCGCGCACTTCACGGCCGGGGACGAATACGGAACCCGGATCCCGTCCTCCCGGATCACGGTCAGGACGACGCGGGGCGGGCGATACTCCGCCTCCAGCGCCAGGAAGAGGACGGCGTCGGCGCCACGGACCGACTCGACGTCGGTGGTCCCGCGAACACCGTTTGTCCCGCGTGCGCCGTGCGTCGAATTGAGGGCCTCTCCGCCACCGCTCTGACCGCCACCGTTCCGACCGTCGCTGTTCCTCCTGCCACCGTTCGATCGGGCGGCGACCTTCGTCGCGACGGGCCCTCTACCGTCGAACCCGGGTCGTCCGGCCGGCGAATGAGATCGATCGTCCCGGGGACTCCCGTCGTCGGGGGCGACCGCCCCGGGCGGCCGGACGCCCGTGTCCGGATCACAGTGACGGGCCGCGAACCCCGTGCGGTCGGGGACGTAGTTGGCGGCATCGACGGCCAGGTACCGCCGCCCCTCCGCGCGATAGCGGGTTACGTTCACTCCCGGAGCACCTCCTCGCGAGCCGTGCCCGCCAGCGTGCTGGCGGTCATGTCCATCGCGACCACGGCGGGCTTGTACGCGCCGCCGTCGAACAGGTCGTGCTCGCCGACCGACGACTCGACGAACCGGGTGAACGCCCGACGTTCCGGCGGCAGGTGGCCGGTGAGCACCCGCTCGTCGACGAGGTCGTAGATCGGAATTCGCGGCGACAGGAGCGTGTTCTCGGCGACGACCGACCCCTCGCCGACGACGAACCCCGACGTGACCCGACTCCCGGCGCCGAGCGTCACGTCGTCCTCCAGGACGACTGGGGCGTCCTCGACGGGTTCGAGAACGCCACCGATCGTCGTGTTGGCGCCGACCTTGACGCCGTCCCCGATCTGCGCGCAGGAACCGACGGTCACGCAGGAGTCGACGAGCGTCCCGTCGCCCACGTTCGCCCCGACGTTCACGAACGACGGCGACATGAGGATGGCGTCGTCGCCGACCCGGGCGCCGCGCCTGACGACGGTCCCGTCGGGGGTGTTTCGCGTCCCACGGTCGCCGTAGTCGGTCGCGTCCGCAAGGGGCAACACGTCGTTGTAGGTGACGTCGCCGTACTCCCGCGACTCGATCGGCCGGAGGGCGAAGTTCAGCAGGACCGCGCGCTTGACCCACCGGTTGGCCGCCCACCCGGCGTCCTCGCCCGACCCGCCGTCGACCGGCGCGGCGGCCCTCACGGTGCCGGCTTCGAGCGCGTCCAGGACGGAGTCGAGCGTCGACAGTTCGGCCTCGCTGGCGGTCTCGGCGTCGATGTCTCCCTCCCCGTACCGATTCCAGAGCGAGGCGACCGCCTCGCGGAGGGCGACGGGGTCGACGCTCACGATTCGTCACCCCAGCTCGCTGCCACGTCGCCCCCGTCGTCCGGCAGACGAGTCACGTCGCCCGATCCGTCGCCGTCGAGGACCTCGGCGAAGTCGTACCAGCCCGGATCGCGACCCGACAGCCAGGCGGCGGCGTCGAGCGCACCCTCGGCGAAGACGCCGCGGTCGCCGGCGCGATGGGTGAGCGAGAGGGTTTCGCGGTTGCCCGCCAGCAGCACCGCGTGTTCGCCGGTTACGTCGCCGGCCCGGCGGGCGTGGACGCCGATCTCGGCGTCGTTCCGGGGCGCTTCGCCCCGCCGGCCGTGGACGCGCTCCGTCGGCCCGCCGGCGTCCTCGATGGCCGCCAGGATCGAGAGCGCGGTCCCGCTGGGAGCGTCGCGCTTGCCGGCGTGGTGGGTCTCCGTCACCTCGACGTCGTACTCCGGGAGTCGCGAGACGGCGGAACGCAGCGCCCCCCGCAACGCCTCGACTCCGCGGGCGAAGTTACTCGCCCGCAGGACGGGGATCGAATCGGCCGCCGCACGAAGCCGGCGGTCCTGGTCGTCGTCGAAGCCGGTGGTGCCGACGACGGCCGGGACGCCGGCCTCAGCCGCCGTGGCGACGTACTCGACGCTCGCCCCCGGGGCAGTGAAATCGACGAGAGCGTCCGGTGTTCGTTCGACCAGGCGGGTCGCCAGATCCGAAACGGGTGCCACGTCGACCCCACCGACGACGGCCGGGCCACTGCGACTCACCGCGCCGACGACCTCGATTTCGGACCGATCACCGGCGGCGTCGATCACCTCGCTCCCCATACGGCCGGTCGCCCCGGTTACCACCACCCCGATCATCGGTCCTCCGCCGCCGGTAACGGCCGTTCGGCCAGTTCGTCGAGCACGGCGTGGAGGTCGTCGCGGTAGGCCTCGCGAAGAGGGGTGAGCGGCTGCCGGAGATGTGGCGGGTAGTTCTCGCGGTAGTGCAGGGCCTCCTTGACCGGGATCGGGTTGGTCTCGTGGAACAGCGCGCGGAACAGGGGGCCGAGGTCGTGGTGAAGCTCGCGGGCCCGGTCGACGTCGCCGTCGAGGGCGGCGTGAACCATCGCGGCCGTCCGTTCGGGCTCCACGTTGGCGGCGACGCTGATCACGCCGGCACCGCCTACCGCCAGGACGGGAAACGTCATCCCGTCGTCGCCGGACAGAACCGCGAAGGCCTCGTCGCGGGTGCGTTCGACGACCTCACTGATCCGTCCCATGTCGCCGCTTGCGGCCTTGTAGCCGGCGACGTTGGGGTGACTCGCGAGTTCGACGACGGTGTCGGGATCGACGTTGCGGCCGGTCCGCGACGGGACGTTGTACACGATCCCCGGCAGGTCGACCGCGTCGGCAACGGTCCGGTAGTGATCGAGGAGTCCCCGCTGTTCTGGCTTGTTGTAGTACGGCGAGATCCACAGGAGGGCGTCGGCCCCGACGTCGGCGGATCGCCGCGACAAGGAGACGGCCTCCCGCGTGCTGTTGCTGCCCGCTCCCGCGATCACGGGCAGGTCCTCGGCGCCCTCGACGGCCGCCTCGACGACGTCGACGTGTTCGTCGTGGCTGAGCGTGGCCGACTCGCCGGTCGAGCCGACGGGGACGACCCCGTCGACGCCGGCCGCCTCCAGGCGGCGAACGTCGGCGCGGAATCGTTCGAAATCGATGCGTCCGTCCTCGTGAAACGGGGTGGTGATGGCCGGAAAGACCCCGCGAAGGTCGAGTGACATGTTGTTCGGTGGGTGTGAATCGACGGTCGAATGGCGGTGCACGAAATCGCACCCCGCGACCGGTTCGCCACGCCGGCCGGGAGCGCCTAGGCACCGCCTTTGATGTAGAAGTAGCCGCCACCCTCGCCTGTCCGACGGGCGGACGTGGCGTGGGTGCGGCCGGCCATGTAGGGCGAGCACCTCTCGACGCACTTAACCGTTGCGCCGGGTCGGAGGTTCCCGTTCAGTTCTGCACACTCGGCGAGTGAGCCTGCAAACGGCCAGAAAGCCCCGATCGCTCGAGTAAACAGTACCGGTCGGGAGGCCGAGTTTCGAACCGGGTAGTCGAAACCCACGGCCCTACCCGAAGATGACCAGATCCAGCAGGAAGTGCAACCCCCAGGCGAACCCGATGCCGCGCGTCTCGAGCATGCTCTTCCCGATGATCCAGCCGCCGACGATCCCCATCGCGATCGCGGCGACCCCCGAGGGCGTCCCGTAATAGTGGCTGAATCCCCAGACTGCCCCGAGCAGGACGAGGGCCTGGTGCTTGCCGAGGCAGTCGGTCAACTCGCCGAGCGGTGCCGCCCGAAAGCAGAACTCCTCGAAGAACGAGTTGAACGCGGCCGCCAGGACGATCAGCGGGAGCGCAACGACGAGTTCGCCCGAAGTGAACACCGTTACCCGCAGCCCGTTGCCCTGCAGGGTGACGACGACCACCGTCACGAGCAGGATGCCGCCACCCCACCGGAGCGCGTACCACCGCCACGGACGGGGCTCGGAGAGCCCCGGAAGGGAGACGGGGTCGAAGTGGCGCGACAGGCTGCCCCGTCGCAGGAACAGGTCGTCGCGGTCGTAGCCGAGCGCGAACAGGACGCCGATCACGAGCAGCGCGAGCGTCATCCTGAGGGTGTTGTCGCCGACCCACCCCAGGAAACCGCCTGCGATCCCCGTCGAGACGACGGCGTTCACGGCGGCCCAGTCGAGGGCGACCGTCGCTTGGACGGCGAACAGCGACACGGCGAACGTCCGGAGAGGCCGAAGTGACTCCGAGACGAACGTGAGACCGAACAATACCAGTACGACGAGGAGCTGGACGGGGAGCAGTCCGCCGGGGTCGAGACCCAGGACTTCCCTGGCGAGAACCTGCGGCAGCAGCGTGGCGCCGAACGCGAACCCCCACGCCGTAACGACGGGCAGGGAAACGCCGCGTTCGACGCGCGTTCGAACGGCCGTGGCGTCGATCGATCGCCCACTCATACGATATGTTGGATATATAATTAGATAGCTGTTCCGGCCCGTTCTCGGCAGGTGAGACCGCCAACGGCGAAGGCAATCGGCCACGACAGTCGGGCGACGCCGGGAGTTCGCGGTTCGAGGTCACGGCCGTAATCCTCGGGACTGGACAGGCGGCCCGACCCGGATCGTCGGGCCAACCTATATTGTGTCGTGCGAACAAACCACGATCGAGATGTCCGGGTTCCGTCGGGCGAGCCACGCTCGGGTTAACGTCTTCGAGATCGACGGAACCTACCTGTTCAAACATTACTTCGAGGGCGAGGAGGTCTTCGACCGGCTCAAACCGTACTACGACAACCAGGCCTACCGGTTCGAGGTGCCGCCCGACGAGTTTCCGGGGCTGCGGACGTTCCTGGCCGACGAAGGATACGGCCTCGTCGTGGTCGACGCCGTCGACGAGTTCGCGGTCGTCGTCAGGCAGTACACGGCCCACCCGGACAACATCTTCAAGGAGTCCGTGATCCAGCGACGGGTCGGCGACTACAACTGCTTCCTCATGACCGACCAGGAGGCCGTCGAGGCGGCGGTCGCGGACGGGGCGACGCGCCTGGCGGCGACGGACCTGGAGAGCCCCTTCGAGTGAGGGGCGGTCCCTGGAGCCCGATTATCCCTCAACCTCGTTCAGGATCCGCTCCTGTCTGGCGACCAGTTCGTCGACGTCCTCGCGGGTGTTGAAGAAGTGGCAACTGACGCGGACACCCCCGACGCCGCCAAGCGAGCGATAGGTCACGTTGATCGGTTTCGTGCCGGGTTCGGGCGCGGAGAAGCGCTCGTAGGTCGCCACGTCGACGGCATCGTCGCCGGTGGTGTAGACCACGAGGCCGTGCCGGCGGTCGGGATCGCGAGGCGTCACGACCTCGCACCCGATCTCGTCGAGACGCTCGATCAGGTAGCCGCCAAGGTCGGTGACGCGGGACTCGATCGCGGCGGGACCGAGGTCGTGGAGGTAGTCGAGGGTCTCGCGCCAGCCGAACAGGACCGGCGTCACGCAGATCCCCTGCTCGAACCGATTGGCGTCCGCGACGAGGGGGTAATCCCAGTGCTCGACGTTGTCGTGATCCGGGAAGCCGAACGGTATCTCGGTGGGGAGGTCGGCCCACAGGTAGTTCCGGAAGTCGGGCTCGAACGTCTCGATCAGGTCCTCCCGGACGTAGAAGATCCCCGCGCCCTCCGGACCGCACTGCCACTTATGACATCCTCCGCGCCGTAAACGGCGCGGTTTCCTCCGTGGGAGTCTCAGTCGGTCTAAGTCTCCCCGGAAGCAATATTCCCGTCACGGTGGACGGTACTCGGGTCTGTGCGCTGTTCTTTGGGACTTTCCCTCGCGGGAGAGCGCGGTGACTCCGACCAGTTGTGGTCGTCCCACTCGAACCGCACGGGCCGTGCCATCGGCCTGACTGCCTGTTCTGTGTGCCGCTTTAGGAACGTTTCTGAGGCTGTTAGGTCGGCGTGTCCGTCAAACCCACACGGACAGGTGAGCGTATCCCCATGCCGTGTTGTCCGGTTTGTGCTTCCACATTGCGGGCACTCTTGGCTGGTCCACGCTTCCGACCGAACCTCCACCGAGATACCGTATTCTTCGGCGGTACAGACTAATCGCTCGGTGAATTGCTTGAACGCCCAGAAGTTGTGCGTCTTCGCGTTAGTTTCGACCGACCAGTGTGTCTCCAGCACGTCGGTCAGGCCACCGATATATACGGTATCGACACCTTCGGCGTACAGCCGTTCGAGGAGATCACGACACAGTGCCTCTTGGGCGTGATCGCGGCGACGGGTTCGCTTCCGGTACAGCCGCTGGATACGCTCGCTACTGTATCGGCTTTCTTCGAGTTTCGACTGCAACCGGGCGATCTCCCGCGTCATCTCGCGGAACCGCTGGAACAGCCCACGGCCCTCGTACAGGTATTGCTCGCCGGTTGTCGTGGTACAGGCGACGAGATTGTTCGCACCGATGTCCAGAGCGGCCGTCTCTGCGGCCAGTGTAGTGTCCCGTGCATCGTCAGAAACAGTCACGGGTTGCGAAGCTCGGAAGGTGCTGTCTGTCTCGTCGTACCACAGATCCAACCGACCCTGTTTGTCGTAGTCGGGCCAGTTCGGGTCGCCAGCGATTTCGAGTCGGAGACGCCCGGTGTGATCGTATCGGTCTTTCAACTCGCTCCCGACCAGTATCTCAAGACGGGACCGTTCGCCCCATTCGACGGTGTATGCGTCGTTGCGAATGACGCCTTTGAGAACACGTCCGTCGTCCTCATTGCCACGGAAGCCCGGCGGTTCGGGGTGTTCCGTTATCGACGTGTTCGACTCGTCGTGATACGCTTTTTTGTTCTCGAAGAACCCGCGCCATGCTTCGCTGTTTTTGCGTATCACCTGTTGGGCGGTGGACGCACCGAGCACGCCTTTGTATCGGCCTTCGAGTCGGCCTGTATCGGCGTCCCACACGTCCTCGCCCTCGAAGCCGTCCTCGTTGGTGTAGCGCATGAGGCGTTCGTAGTTGACTTCGTTCCAGAGAGCGGCGGAAGCGTCCAACAGGTCCCGGAACAGTTGCTCTCCATCGTCGGAGAGCGGTCGCACGGCGAACGTGTTGGTACGCTTCATCAGCCACATCAGCAGACGTTCACTTCGGACTTGAACGTCAGCCGTCTACAGTGAAAGTAAAACTCGACCGTCTCATTGGAGACTCAAAACCGGCAGTGACACGGCGATGTCTCATCGGAGTTTACGCGATTCACGCCCGCCCTGTTCGGTTCTCGGTTCCGACAACAGGTGTCGGAACACTCGTTCCTCACGGGAAGGGCGGGACTCTCTCGCTGATTAAGGTAACTCCCCGTGACGAGGAAGTCCACGTCGTCCGCGTGGACGTCGACCGCCATCGCGCCGACCGACTGCATGGCGTCGTCGAGGACGTACGCGTCGTGGTCGTGCGCCAGGTCACAGATCGCTTCGACGTCGTGGGTGAAGCCACACCAGGCCGTCGTCCGGTTGAGACAGACCGCTTTCGTGTCGTCGTCGATCGCGTCGGCCAGGTCCGCGAGGCAGATTTCGCCGTCGACGTTCTCGACGCGCCTGAGTTCCACGCCGTAGGCGTCCCGGAGGTGAAACAGGATGTACGGCAGCGACGGGTACGCGAGGTCGGTGAAGACGACGTTGTCGCCGTCCTCCCAGTCGAGGAGGTCGGTCAGGACGAGGTTCATCGCGGTCATCGGACGGTACATGTTCGTCACCTCGGTCGGGTCGGCGCCGAGGAGGTCGGCGCCCAGTTCGATGCACTCCTCGAAAGCGGTCGTCAGGAAGGGATGCGTCGCTGGGCCGTATGGCGGTTCGTCGCTTATCCGGCCCGCCTCGTACAGGGTGAGACAGTCCCGGAACCCGTCGATCCAGTAGCGCCCGGGCGCCATCTGGTCGGCCGCGTTCAGGAAGATCTCGTGGTCGAGCATGGGGAACTGCTCTCGCGTGGCTGCCCAGTCCATGCGGGGGCCGTCGGCCGCCGGACCAATAAACGCGGAGGGGATCGATGGGGCAACAACACCGTCGTCGCCACCGGTCGCCGAGGGCCTCACACGCCGGGAGAAGATATACCACCCGTCCCGACACAGCCCACGCCATGACCGCTCCGGACGAGGCGAGGGACCGGTACTTCGAGGCGAATCGGGACCACTGGGAGGCCCTGGTCGAGGACGTCTCGGTGACAACCGACGACGTCGGGGCGTTCCTCGACGGCGAGACGCAACTGCTCCCGCTCGAACGGAACGAACTCGGGGAGGTCGAGGGAAAGCGACTGTTGCACCTGCAGTCCCTCGTCGGGCTGCGAACCCTCTCGTGGGCGCGGGAGGGCGCCACCGTGACCGGCGTCGACTTCTCCGGCGAGGCCGTCGAAATGGCCCGCGATCTCGCGGCCGAAACCGGACTGGCGGACCGGGCGACGTTCCTCGAGTCGAACCTCTACAACCTCCCGGATCGCCACGACGAGCGGTACGACGTCGTCTACACCGCGTTCGGCGTGCTGTGCTGGTTGCCGGACATCGAGCGCTGGGCCGAGATCGTGGCCGAGTTCCTGGAACCCGGCGGGACGTTCTACCTCGCGGAGATCCACCCGCTGGCGGACGCGCTCGACTTCGAGTACGAAGGTGGTGAGGAGTCCGGGGGAGGGAGTCAGTTGCGAATCCGGACCGAACACCCCTACTTCACGCCGGAGGCGCCGATCTCGTCCGCGGGTTCCGACGGGACGACTGACTCGGGCAGTGACGACGATGCCGACTCCGACAACGAGGATGGCGGGCCGTACAAGTGGACCCACAGCCTCGGCGAGACGCTGACGGCGTTACTGGACGCCGGGATCGATCTCTCGTTCGTCCACGAGCACCCCTTCGCCGCGCTCGAACAGTTCCCGGGGATGGTCGAGGACGAAAACGGGTACTGGCGGTTCGAGGATGACGTCGACCTCCCGCTCACCGTCACGGTCAAGGGGACGAGGCGGTAGCCCGCCGCGCCACGAGGTTCGTCGTCGCGTCGTCGGACTGGACCTCGGAGACCTCGAATCCCTCGGCCCGCAACCGTTCCCGGACGCCCGCCTCGTCGACGTGATCGTGATGCACCTCGCAGAAGACGGTCCGGCACGTCCGGAGACCGTCGACCATCCCCGAGAGCGCCGCCATCTCGGCCCCTTCCACGTCGATTTGCACCACGTCTGGGCGACCACGCTCGGCCGCCACGCCGTCCCCGGGAACCACTTCGACCCGCTCCGTCGTTCCGTCGCGCTCCGCCACCAGCGAGTGCATCGTGTCCCACGCTTCAGAGACGTGCAACGTCGCCACCTCCGCCCCGTCGCCGAGCGCCCGTTCGAGGACGGTCACGTCGTCCGCCAGATCGTTGTACGCGACGTTCGTCCGCAGTTTCTCGGCGTTCCCCGGATGCGGTTCGAAAGCGACCACCTCGACGTCGGCGGCGTTGGCGGCAAAACAGGTGAAGAGGCCGACGTTCGCCCCGACGCCCAGAAGACGTCCCCGTCCTCGATTTCGCCGAGGAGTGCGTGGATAACGTCGGCCTCCTCGTTGTCGAGATTGGCCAGCCAGAAGTACTCCTGGGTGGTCGGCGTGCCGAACGTCGCGGTGACGTCGCCGATCGAAGGCGAGACGTCGGAGCGTCGGCGTTGCTCCCGCGCACCATGTCCCAAGCCGGATCCCCGGCAAAGAAGTGCGGTTCGATTTCGGCTCTTCAGTGGTTCGGGGGCCAGGCCAATCCGACCGAACGACTGAGGGTTCCCCGCCCCGTATCTCCGGACGAGATGGAACTCGCCTACGGTCCGGTGCCGTCTCGACGCCTCGGACGGAGCCTCGGCGTCAACAACATCCCGCCGAAGACGTGCACGTACGCCTGCGTCTACTGCCAGCTCGGCCCGACGACGGCCACCGGAACGGAACGACTGGCGTTCTACGATCCGGACGAGATCGCAAGCGCGGTCGAAGATCGCGTTGCGGCGGCCCGGGAGGCCGGGGAGTCGATCGATTACCTGTCGTTCGTTCCCGACGGGGAACCGACGATGGACGCGAACCTCGGCGAAACGATCGGGACGTTGCGACCGCTCGGGATCGACGTCGCCGTGCTCACGAACGCCTCCCTGATCGCCAGACCGGACGTCCGGGCGGATCTCGCGAAGGCCGATTACGTCTCGCTGAAGGTCGACGCCGGTCGTGGCGAAACCTGGAAGACGATCGACCGTCCCCACGGATCGCTCTCGTTCGCGGCGATCACCCGCGGGCTCCGAACGTTCGCCGAATCCTTCGAGGGGACGCTGACGACCGAAACCATGCTGGTCGACGGCGTCAACGACGGCGAGGACGACCTCCGGGCGACGGCACGCCTCGTCGGCGACATTGCCCCCGACGTGGCCTACGTGGCCGTCCCGACGCGCCCGCCGGCCGAGGACTGGGTCGAACCGGCGAGGGAAACCGCGGTCGGGATGGCCTACGGATCGTTCGAGGAGCAGGTCGACGACGTCGAGTACCTGATCGGTGCCGAACCGGACGACTTCGCGTCGACGGGCGACGTCGAGGCCGATATCCTCGGCGTGACTGCCGTCCACCCGATGCGTGAGAGCGGCCTCCGGGACCTGCTCGACCGCGCCGACGCCGACTGGTCGGTGATCGAGACCCTCCTCGAGTCGGGCGAGTTGGTCGAGCGCGAGTTCGGGGACGAGCGGTTTTACATGCGACCGATCACGGCGGTCGAGGACTGATTAGCGCCACGGCCACCACGACAGCAGCCACTCGACGGCGTCGGACTCCACGCTTTCGTCGCCGGTCGAGAGACCGCGTCCGGGTGGATCAGGTGGGCAACGTGATGTCACGTTTTCGTGCGCCGCTAATCCTCACACTCCTCCGGTATCGAGATCTGATCGACCTCCCCCCAGTCGTAGAAGTCGATGGTGACGTCCTCCGACTCGGCCCGGCGCAAATACCCGGTCGACGCAGTGACGTAGAGGGTCCATTTCCCCTCGACGTCCTCGCCGGTGACCTCGAAGACGTAGACGGTTTCGCCGTCGATCGTCGTCGTCCCCGAGGGACGAAGGCCCGCGTCGGGTTTGGACCCGTACTCCTCGGCGTCCCCCTCGGTCCCGGAATCCGGCTTTGCTGCCGGTCCCGGATTGACGAAACACTGCGTCTCGTTGAGGACGACGTAATCGTCGCCGTCGACGTGGTAGATCTCGAAGACGTCGTCGGTGCTATCGGGTTCGATGCGCTGGTAGTAATCCGACCCGTGATACCGCCCCGTCACCGTTCCCGACACGTCCTCGTCCGGATCGGAATACTCGGCCTCGAACCGGTAATTGTTCGGCATCAAATAGAGCGTGCCGAACGTGACGTCCGGCGTCTCCCCCTCCGTCGTCGTTTCAGTACCCTCGTCCGTCGCCGTCCCGTCGTCCCTGTCGGCGGTCGTCGCCGTTTCTTCGTCCGCCGTCGTCTCTGTCCCCCCTCCGCCCGTCGTCGTCCCCTCGCCTTCGGACGTCGTCTCGGTATCGCTGGGCCTCGTCGTGGGTGCTTCCGTCGTCGTCCCGCCGGTCCCCTCCCCGTCGGAGCCCGTACACCCGGCAACGGCACTCAGCCCGATCGTTCCCCCCGCCAGGATGAAGCCTCGGCGCTTCATAGATAATGTTTCTCACATAACATAATAATCGTTTGGGATAGATTCGGCACCGTTCGATTCCATCTACATAAGCGCGGCGTCGGGTCGGCGGATCCGGGGGCCGAGCGGACGGTGCTCGAAACCCCCTCTCAGAACCACTCGCGGGCCTTGAGTCGAACCGTCATTTGAATGGTTTTTCGTAACCCCCGACGGATGAGCCCGCCCGAGTTCGGCACGCCTTCGCCGTCGTCGTATTCAAGCCCGCGGACGACGACGACCGGGGTCCGTTCGTCGGCCTGCCCGAACAGCAGCGCCGATCCGGCCGCGAGTTCGTCGGCGATCATATCGAGGCCGCCGATTTTCGGCTCCCCGTAGAGATCCTCCCGGCCGAAATTGCTGTCGATGGCCTCGATCCCGGAGCAGCCGGTGGCCAGGTCGATGGAACCCGGACCGAGGATCTCGGTGTCCGCGAGGACGACGGCGAGGTCGGACCCGCTACGTGCTTCCAACTCCTCTCGGATCCGTCGGGCGCTCGCATCCGGGTCCTCCGGGAGCACCGTCATCTTCCCCGACGGGGCGTTCGACCAGTCGACGCCCGCGTTCGTGCAGAGCCGGCCGTCCCGGTCCGTAATGAGCGTCGAGGGCATCTTCTCGATCGCCTCGCGGGCGGCCTCGGTGTCGACGGCGTGCTCGAGGATGAGGTCCCTCCCGACGTCGGCGACCGGGATCGCGCCGAGGATCTCGCCCTCCTCGTAGATGACAGCGACCTCCCGCGGGTCGAGCCCCGTCACGTCCGCGACGCGTTCGGCCTGCGAGTCGATCGACACGTCGTCGGCGTCGATAACCCGGTTCTCCGCCATCGAGACGACCTTGGACGTGATGACCAGCACGTCGCCGTCCTGTAGGGGAAACGACTCCTCCGTCGTTTCCCAGATGCGGTCTACCAGGTCGTCCCCCGGATCGATTCGCCCGATGTCCACGCCGTGGAACGTGAGTTCCACCATACCGTTCCCTTGGCGGGCGACCGGGTAGAGTTTTAACTATTTGATACGTCACTAATGACAATTATTTAACTAAATCGGCCGGCGGATCTCCTTCCTCGCACCCCCTATCGGGATGTATCGCCCCGCGGTTTCGTCCCGAGCCCCACCGGGCTTTTCCGAAAAGAAGCCGACCATCGACCCTCGGGCATGGTGGAGCCCCCGTCGGTAGCGAAGGCCGGTCGCCTACCCCATCGCGAGAAGCTGCCAGATCGCGAAGATCGCGGCCGCGCCCAGGAACGTGCTGAGGACTGCGTACTGCCGGATCCGATCGGCGTCGCGCGAGCACTGGATCGCCCCGTGGCCCGCCACGTCGCCGTGGGAGCCGACGTGGGAGCACTCCGGGAGCATGTCGATCCCGACGTGGGCGAACACGCCGGTCGAGACCCCGAAGAAGACCGCCTTGACGATCGGGGAGAGGTCCGGGGTGACGATCGACAGCGGGATCGCGGCGATGGCGACCCCTGCTGCCGGGACGACCATCACGCTGACGGGCAGGCCGGACTGCTCGACCGCTTCCGACCCGGTGAACCCGGCCGGGAACTTGTGGGCGATGATGCCGTACCCGAACAACGGGGTCAGCGAGGGAAGCGCGCCGTAGACGACGCCCATGATGCTCCCGGCCGCCAGGGCGTGGAGCGTGAGTTCGCCCGTGGCAGCGTTTATCGGGAGGTCGTAGTGGGTCACGAGGTGGCCGAGTTCGTGGGCCCCGTACCCGATCAGGTAGCCGAAAGCGATGGCGAAGCCGCCGTACTTGGGGTGCTGGGTGATCGCCTTGGGCGCGATCAGCGCCGCCGCGCTGGCGAGCATCGCGCCGCTCGCGAGACCGTAGGCCCAGACCTGTCGTCTAGGCGTGGCGAAATCGCCGAGTTGGCTGACGAGCACGCCGCCCATCATCGCGAAGAAGCCGAACACGGCGATGCTGGTGAGTTTGGTCCGCCCGGCGACGAGGCCGAGCGCGACCACCGCGATCAACGCGACGATGCCGAGGACGCTGATTCCGAGTGCGAGCCGTTCGCGTGACGAGGTGGGTGATCGAATGGTCTCTGTCTGCACTGTTTCAGGCAAATATTTCGTGAGCCCGGTCTTGTTTGTTTCGATCAATACACCGCAACGCCGGCAGTGCGGGATCCGGCCTCGATCGGGACGCTGCCGCGTCGATCGGAACTCCCTTCGTTTCGTGGGACGAAGCTAGAGGGAAGCCGAAGAACGGCGGGTGTCGAAGGGCAACGGGGGCCCTCGCGGCACCGGACCGTCGTGACCCCTGTGCACCGCCGTTCCCGACTCGATTACCCCCATGCACACGGAATCCGAGACCCAGCGCGCGACGGAGTCGACCATTACTGAGGCGGCCGTTCGCGCCATCTCGACCGAGAAGGACGAACCGGCCTGGCTGCTCGACCGTCGACTGGACGCCCTCGAGACGTACCACGAGTTGCCGATGCCCGCCGAGTGGCCGGATCAGCCGGACCTCTCGACGGTCGACGTCGAGAGTGTCGTCCCGTATTTGCGCCCGGACGTGGACGTCGACATCGAGGGCTACGACGACCTCCCCGACGACGTCAAGGACACCTTCGACCGGCTCGGCATCCCGGAGGCCGAACGCGACGCGCTGGCCGGGAGCGGGGCCCAGCTGGAGTCCGAGGTCCTGTATCACCGGCTCGAGGACCGGTGGGAAGACGAGGGCGTGATCTTCCGCAGCATGGACGACGCCGTCCGGGAGCACCCCGACCTCGTCCGGGAGTACTTCATGACAGCGATCGACCCAGGTGAGCACAAGTTCGCCGCATTGCACACCGCCTTCTGGTCCGGCGGCTCGTTCCTGTACGTGCCCGAGGGCGTCACGGTGACCCTGCCGATCCACGCCTACTTCCGGATGAACCAGCCCGGGACCGGCCAGTTCAGTCACAACGTGATCGTGGCGGAACCGGACAGCGAGGTCCACTACATCGAGGGCTGTTCGGCGCCGACGTTCAACGCGACGAACCTGGACTGCGGCGCCGTCGAGGTGTTCGTCGGCGAGGACGCTCACGTCCAGCACTCGACGGTCCAGAACTGGTCGCGCAACACCTACTGCCTGAACACCGATCGAGCCGTCGTGGAGGCGGGCGGCCGAATGGAGTGGATCTCCGGGATGCTCGGGTCGAAGGTGACGATGCTCTACCCGTCATCGGTGCTGCGGGGTCGAGGCGCGAGCGCGAGGCACGTCACCATCAGCTTCGCCGAGGGCGACCAGCGCCTCGACTCCGGGGCGAAGGTCTACCACGAGGCGCCCGAGACCACGGCCGCCGTCGAGGCGAAGTCGATCAGCAAGGGCGGCGGCCGGACCACCTACCGCGGGCTGGTGCGCTCGCTCGACGACGTTGAGGGGGTGGCGACGACCGTCGAGTGCGACGCCCTGATGTTCGACTCGGAGTCCGCCAGCGACACCCTCCCCCACATCGAAGTGATCGGGGACGACGCAACCGTCGCCCACGAGGCAACGGTCGGCAAGATCGGCGACGAGGACGTGTTCTACCTCGAGAACCGGGGGCTCGACGAGGACGAGGCCAAGCAGTTGATCGTCAGCGGATTCATCGAGCCCCTCACCGAGGAACTGCCGGTCGCCTACGCGGCCGAGTTGAACCGGCTGGTCCAGCTCGAAATGGAAGGCAGCCTGGGGTGACGAACCCTCCACCAGACTGATGAACCGAAGACGAGTCCGCTTCGCAGTACCAATTTGGTAATAGCAAAAGGTTTTTCGTTCGCGACCGCGTAGTCACTCGTGATGCCAGGCAACCACCACGACGGGACCGATCGAAGAGCGAGAGCGGACGGCGGCCGTGAAAACGGGCACCACGACGGTGGCGACCACCACGACGGCGGCGGCCGAGGAGAGGGACGCGAGGGCGGGGACGGACGCGGAAAACGCGGCGGCGGTCGGCGAGCGGGCGGCCGCGGGGACCGACGTCGCGAACGAATCCGCGACGACCAGGGGCAGTTCGTCGAGACGGCCGACGAAGACGAGGTACTCTCGGTGTTCGACGCCGTCGAGGGGCCGGTCGTGACGACGACCGACGTGAGCGACGTCCTCGGGATCACGACCGAGGGGGCCCGGCGGAAACTGAACGACCTCGTGACTGACGGGGCACTCAGGCGCCGGAAGACCGGGCGTACGGTCGTCTACTGGCGGACAGACGAATCCGACGGCCGAGGCGAGACGGAACCGGGAACCGACGCCGAGACCGGGACGGATCCCGAGTCGTGACCCTGCACGACCGGAACCACCACACCGAGATCACTACGACTATGGCCACCGCAACGACGATCGATTCCGAGATACCGGTCAGTCCGGGCGAGGGACGGTACCTCTGCGGGATCCTGTCCAAATCACTACGGGGCGACCCGCCCGTCACCAACGGGGCCCTCGCGGCGTCCCTCGACGTCTCCGGCGCGAGCGTCTCGGAGATGATCGAGGGGTTCGACGACCGCGAACTGGTGTCCTACGCGCCCTATGAGGGTGCCGAACTCACCGAGGAGGGCGAGCGGGTCGCGCGCATGATCCTCTGGCGGCGCTGTACCGTCCAGCAGTTCTTCGAGGACGAGGCGGCAATTTCCCTGACCGACGACCAGGCCTACCGGATCGCGAACGAACTCGAGGCCGAGGACCTCCGGACGCTCGGCCACCTCGTCGGGCAGGACTGCGTCGATCGCTGCGAGGCGACCGACGTGTCGGACTGCGAGGGGCTCTGACCGACCGGACAGCCCCCGCCCGTCCACCCCTCAGGATCTACAGCCGTGCCGGATCGACCTGCCGGCCGATCAGCAACAGGCTCCCGACCAGCAGGAGGAGTGCGACGGGGACGAGGTACTGGAACGTCGTGATGAGCACGCCGCTGGCCTGGATCCCGAAGACCAGCAGGACGGTCGGCCCGCAGCAGGCCGCGCCCGAGAGGAGCGCGGGGACCCCCGCGAAGACGCCACTCGACGCCTCCAGCCCGCAGGCTTTGGGCTGAACCCACCCGAGGTACGTCAGTGCGAGGTTCACGCCCACGAGGACGGCCAGGGTCAGCGCGAGGAGGGCGTTCAGCGGCGAGAACAGGTAGGTGATCGGCCCCGCCTCGATCAGCGCGATCGGCTCGAACCTGAAGAAGCCCAGCGAGGTGAACGCCCGGGAGAGGTCGTCCACGACGAAGATCGACGTCCCACCCTGGCCGGTGAACGCGAGGTCGCCGACGGTGTAGAGATACAGGGCGAGGTAGCCCAGCGTCGATCCGACGAGGATCAGGCGGGCGTCGTTTCGCCGGCCGACGACCCCGACCGCCGCGGCGGTCCGTGACGCGATCCCCGCTTGGGTCGTTTCACTGGCGCTCATTCGACGACCACCGTGTCGGGGTAGAAGCCGACCCACGCGAACCACATCGCGTCGAACGCGTGGACGCGCTCGAGGGGCAACGCGTCGGGATCGTGCGAGCCGCCGTCGACGCTCGCCGTCTCGCCGTCGAGCGACACGGCGACGTCGTCGGGGTTCCGGTAGACGTAGGCCGTGTCGAGGCGGCCGTCGTAGACCGCCGTGTAGGTGACGCCGTCGATCGTTCCGTCCAGGACGCCCGCTTCCGCGAGCGATTCCTTGTGGAACGCGATCGCGCCCGCCGGGACCCGGGCTCCCATGAAGACCGTCTTGGGCTTGTATCGATCGTCGTCGTTCAGGTTCGGGAACAGCGTTTTCGTGCTGTTGTAGTAGCCCCGCTTCGGGTTGTACATCCCGTACGGGTCGCGGTCGTAGTTCCGGGCGGACCCGGTCCGCTCGGAGAGCACGACCGTGTCGGGATGGAGGGATTTCCACTGCTCCCACGTCGTCCAGACGAGGCGGAACTCCCGGAGCGATCGGCCCTCGAAACCGCCCCGGATGGCCGTCCCGAGGATCTGCGGCCACCGGCTGTCGGTGTTCCGGTCGTACATCACCAGGTTGTTGTTGAGGAGGTTCCCGGACACCCCGAACTCCGTCTTCCCGCGC